>JBOGJK010000551.1:0-7335 GCA_050745345.1 Thermoanaerobaculia bacterium | reverse complement strand
CTCCACCGGAGGGAGCTCGCCGACGGCGCCTGGGCGGGGGTCGCGGCGCACGGCGCCCGGAGCACCGTTGTCGCCGGCCTCGCGCTGGCTGCGCCGGGCGGCTGGCGCCCTCCAGACGCGAACGGGCGCCTGAGTGGAGGCGCCGGTCAGGCCGGCGAGGCGATCTCCGGCGGCCGCCGGCTCGAGGCCGCCAGCACGACCCCGAACAGGATGAGCGCGCCGCCCAGAAGCACTCTTCCGACGAGCCTCTCGCCCAGGATCAAGGCGCCGAGCAGCACGGCGATCATCGTGTCGGTCAGCGGGATCGTCCCGATCACGGCGACGGGCACGCGGGGAAGGAGCCAGAAGAGGCCCGCGAACGCGATCGCGGTCCCGAAGATCGCCAGGTAGGAGAGCGCGAGCAGCGAGCTTGCGGTCCAGTGAAGCGGCGCTCCGCGCTCGAAGAGCAGGGCGAGCAGGGCGAGAAAGGCCGCGCCCGTAAGCGTCTGGCCCCAGACGTTGCGGTAGGGCGAGACGGCGGCGAAGTGGCGCTTGTTGAGCACGTTGGCGACAGCGGAAACGACGGCGGAACCGAGAACGCAAAGCCCCCCGAGCAGGAGCGGTCCGGGCCTCGAACGCAGGGCTTCGGCCACATCGGGCCCCTGGATCACCGCCACACCCAGAAGCCCCAGCGCCGAGGAGGCGAGCGTACGGGCGGTCAGCGGCTCGTGCGGCAGCAGCCAGTGGGCGAAGAGGCCGACCCAGATCGGGAAGGAGCAGAAGAGCAGCGCCGCGAGGCTCGAGGGAATCCACTGCGACGCGGTGAAGACGAAGGCGTAGGCGACGCCGATCTGCAGAAAGCCGCAGATCGCGATCCAGCGCCGCTCCTCGGGGCCGGGCGCCGGCACGCCCCGAGCGAACGCGAAGGGCGCCATGAGCAGGCAGGCCAGAGCCATCCGGAGAGCGGCGAAGTGGAACGGAGGCAAGTCGCGCAGGCCGATCTTGATGACCAGCCAGGTGGAGCCCCAGACGAGGCAGCAGAAGACGTAGACGCCGAGCACCCTCGCCCGCCCGGCGCTCACGAGGCCATCCGAGCTCCCGCCGCGGCGGGGGCGACGGTCACCATCGCGACTCCGGTCAGGATCAGGGCCCCCCCGCGACACTGCGGGCGGAAGGTATCTCGCCGGCGAGCAGGCTCCCCCACAGCAGGGCGAGAAGGGTGTTGGAGAGCGGGAAGGCCCCCATCACCACGACCGGCACGCGCGGCACGAGCCACTGGGAGCCCACGAAGACGAGCGTGCCGACCACGCCGAGGTGGCCGACCGCCCCGACCGACCGCCCCGAGCGCGGCGGGAGTCCAGCGCACCGCCGCGCCACGCTCGAAGAAACGCCGCGGCGCGGAGCAGCGCCACGGCCGCCACGGCCGACTGCCCGAGCACGTTGGAAAAGGGGGAGACGCGCGCGAGGCGCCTCTTGACGAGGATCACGGAGATCGCCGAGGCAAGCGAGCTTGCGAGCATGAGGAGCCCTCCCGCCGCGAGCGGGGCAAGCCGCCCGGAAGCGGCCCGCGCCACAGCGGAGCCCTGAATGACCGCGACACCGGCCACCCCCAGGAGCGCGGCGACCGCGGTGCGCGGCGTCAGTGGCTCGCCGGGCAGGAACCAGTGGGCGAGAACGGCGACCCATAGGGCGAAGGTCGAGAAGAGCAGCGCCGCCAGGCCCGACTCGATCCAGCGCTCGGCCGTGAAGACGCAGCCGTAGGAGACCCTCACCTGCAGGAATCCGACGAGAGCCACGTCGCGCCACTCTCGCGCCGAGACCGGGCGGCGGCCGAGGAAGGGGACGATCGCGGCGAGCAGCAGGCACGCCAGCACCAGCCGCAGGCCGGCAAAATGAAAGGGGGGCAGGTCGGCAAGCCCCCACTTGATGACGAGCCAGTTGCCGCTCCAGAGTGTCGAGAAGAGAAAAAAGGCCGCGAGCTCCCGGCCTCCGACCGCCGCCATGCGCGTGCATGGTACACGGACGGAAGACGGGAGACGGAAGACGGGAGACGGAAGACGAATAGAATGCAGCCATGTTTACCGCCGAAATCGACCGCACGCAGGGCAAGCCGCAGCTCTATCGCGGCCTCGCTGCCTCGCTAGGGGCGCTGCTCGAGGGGGAGACAGACGCTCTCGCCAACCTCGCGAACGCCTCGGCGCTGCTCGCCCAAGCCCTCGATCGGATCAACTGGTGCGGGTTCTATCTGCTCCGCGGGCAGGAGCTCGTGCTCGGCCCCTTCCAGGGGAAAACCGCCTGCGTGCGCATCGCCCTGGGCCGGGGTGTCTGCGGGACGGCCGCGCAGCGGCAGCAGACCCTGGTCGTGCCCGACGTTCACACCTTCCCCGGCCACATCGCCTGCGATGCCGCGTCGCGCTCGGAGATCGTCGTGCCCATCCTGCAGAACGGCCTCCTGCGCGGCGTGCTCGACGTCGACTCCCCGCAGCCGGCGCGCTTCGACGAGGAGGACCGCGCCGGCCTCGAGGAATTCGTCCGCACGCTGGTGCCGTGGGTGAACTGGGCAAGCTTTTCTTCCTCATCCTGAGGCGCGAAGCGCCAGAGGAGGGTCGGACTTGAAGTCCTTCGGCGGCAAGGTCACGTGGCTCGGTCATGCGGCGTTTTTGATCGAGTCGCCGAGGGGCGCGCGGATCGCGATCGACCCGTGGATCGGGAACAACCCGAAATTCCCGAGGGGCTTCGAGTACGGGCGGCTGGACGTCGTGGCGGCCACGCACGGCCACTTCGATCACTTCGGCGACGACGGCATTGGCCTGGCGAAGGCGAGCGGGGGCACTGTCGTCGGCATCTTCGAGCTCTCGCTGCACTGCGAGGCGGGCGGCTGCCCGAAGGTCTCGGGGATGAACAAGGGGGGAAGCCAGACGCTCGCGGGTGTCCCGATCCGGATGACGCACGCTGTCCACTCCTCGGGCACTTCGGGCGCGGGCCGGGAGACGAACTTCCCGGGCGACCCGTGCGGCTACGTCTTCACCTTCGAGGATGGCTTCCGCATCTACCACGCCGGCGACACCGCGGTCTTCTCCGACATGTCCCTGATCGGGGAGCTGGACCGGCCTGACCTGGCGCTGCTGCCGATCGGAGGTTTCTACACGATGGATCCCGGGCAGGCGGCCAAGGCCTGCGAGCTGCTCGGCGTCCCGCGGGTGATCCCGATGCACTGGGGAACCTTTCCGGCGCTGGCCGGCACCCCGGAGGAGCTGCGGCGAGAGATTCAGAAACGCGGTGTGGCCACCGAGGTGATCGAGCTCGAGCCAGGAAAGTCCTGGCCAGCGTGAACCGTAAACCGTAAACGGCAAACCGTAAGACCGGGGCGCAGCTCTCCTTCGGTTCACGGTTCCCGCTATTGCAGAGGCAGCCTTCCGGCGAAGCCCTCCTCGTACCCGTGGAAGTACTCGAGGGAGCGCTCCGGATACTTCCAGCAGTAGTAGCCGGCCCCCGAATCGAAGTCCACGAGCCACGGCCCCTTGATCTCGACCCCGAGCGCCGCCATCTCCCGCGCCCATTCCCGGAGGATCTCCTGGCGCTCCTGCTCGACGCCCTCTCCGGAGCCCCCGAGGCGCGCGTAGCGAGAGACGGCCTCGGAGGTTCGCTCGCGGATGCGCGGCAGCAGCGCCCGGGCCTGCTGGAGCGTGAAGACCCTCCTCTCCGGCCGCTCCTGCGCTTGCGGAGCGGCAGCCTGCTCCTTCACGACGGCGATCAGCTTCCCGACCGCTTCCGCCTCCTCGCCCGAGGCGGCCCGCACGTATGCCTCGAGCGAGGCGAGGGCCTCCCGCGGCTCCCCCGCCTTGAGCAACAGCAGGCCCCGGTCCCGCCAGAACGACGGATCCCCCGGCTCGATCGCCTCGGCGCAGGACAGCGCCTCGAGCGCCTCCTCGTAACGGTGCCGCCGCTCGTAGGAACGGCACAGATTCGCGAGCGCCCTCCGGAGGATCGCCAGGGGCGGGTCCGGCGCGAACGCCTCGGCCGACAGCTCGACCGGTGTGCCGAAGATCTCCGAGACGCGGCGGCCGAGGGAGGCCTCGTCGCACAGGACGCCGCCGTGGAAGGGATCCAGATACAGCCCTTCGGGCAAATCGACGCCCCCGAGCACGAAGTGCCCCGGCAGTCCCACGCCCTCGAGCGCGATGTCCGCGCGGCGCCCCACCTCCCGCACGAGGATCGCGAGCGTGATCGGCAGTCCGCGCCTCGAGGAGAGCGCGTGCACGACCGAGCAGTTGCCGGGCTCGTCGTAGGACTCGGCGTCTCCCGCGAAGCCCTCCTCGGCGAAGAGGACCTGGCGCAGCGCCTCGAGCGGCGGCGCCCCTGCGGCCCGCCGGCCGGCCACGCGCGCCGCGAGCTCTTCGACGCGCTCCCGGGCCCCTTCCAGGTCCGCCTCCGGATCGACCAGGCGCGCGACGAGCAGGGCCCCCTCGAACAGGTCGACCGGCCTCGACCGGCCGAGCCGTCGGAAACTCTCGACGGCCTCGCGCGACAGATCCTCCGCCACGGCCCCCATCTTATTCCCGGCTCCGCCGGAGAGGCCACCGCGTATATTTGCGCGCGGACAGCGCCATGAAGGGATCGCCGGAGGCCGTCGCGGAGCGCATCGCCGCGGAGTTCCCGCGGGCCGAAGGGGAGACCCTGGTCGCGACCCGCCGCGACCTGCACCGGCACCCCGAGCTGGGCTTCGAGGAGACGCGCACGGGAGACCTCGTCGCCCTGCGGCTCCGCGCCGCGGGGCTTGAGCCACGAACGGGCGTGGGGCGCACGGGTGTGGCCGCCGACCCCGCCGCGGCCGCGCCGCAGGGCCGCATCCTGCTTCGCGCCGACATGGACGGGCTCCCGCTCTCCGAGGCGACCGGAGCGCCCTACTCTTCCGAGGAGCCCGGCAAGATGCACGCCTGCGGGCACGACGGCCACGTCGCGATCCTGCTCGCCCTGGCGGAGCGCCTGGAGCGACGGCCGGAGGCGGGGCGGTTTCGCTTCCTTTTCCAGCCGGCCGAGGAGGGCGCGGGCGGCGCCGAGGCCTGCGCCCGTGACGGCGTGCTCGAAGGCGTGACGGCCGCCCTCGGCCTCCACCTCTGGAACCAGCTGCCCGTCGGCAAGGTGGGCGTCAACCGCGGGGCGCTGATGGCGGCCGTGGACGAGTTCTCGATCGACGTCGAAGGCCCCGGGGGCCACGGCGCCGCGCCGCACGAGACCTCCGACACCATCGTCGCGGCCGCGCGAATCGTCGAAGCGCTGCAGAGCGTGGTCGCGCGGGAGATCTCGCCGCTGGAGCCCGCGGTCGTGACGATCGGAACGATCCATGGCGGCGGCGCCTTCAACGTCATCCCCTCCTCGGTCCGGCTGACCGGCACGGCGCGCTCCTTCTCGGAGGCGGTGGGCCGGGCGCTGCCGGAAAAGATCGGGCGAATCGTGGCAGGCACGGCCGCGGCGGCGGGCGTCCAGGCGCGGCTCGACTACCGGCGTTTGAACCGGGCCACGGTCAACGACCCGAAGGTAACCGACCTCGTCATCGCGGAGGCGGCGCGGCTGCTCGGGGAAGACAACGTCGAGACCGACACGCGAACGCTCGGAGGCGAAGACATGTCTGTCTACCTCTCTCGGGTCCCAGGCTGCTTCTTCTTCGTCGGCTCGGCGCCCGAGGGGCCCCACCGCCCGCACCACTCCCCCGTCTTCGACATCGACGAGCGGGCTCTCCGGATCGGTGTGCGGCTGTTCGAGGCCGTGGCGATGGAAGCGGCCCGGCGCTTCTGACCGGGCAGATCTCGCTCCGGCGGCCGGGGATCTCTGCGTCGAAGTCGACAGGCTGCGAGACCTGGCCCCGGTTTTCAGGGGCCGGGGTCATAGGCGTTGCCGGCGGTCGGGCCGTGCCAGCGGCCGTGGTTCAGGTCGTACTGATAGCCGATGCCCGTGAAAGGCAGGCGCACGAACTCGAAGAACGTGATCAACGCCCTGCCCCACCACCTGGTCTCCGGAACGCGGGCGGCCCGGAGCACCTCCGGCAGGTTCAGGCCGAGCTCCAGGCCCACGTTTCTTTCGCGCAGCTCCGGCGGAGAGTAGCGGTACCCCTTGCTGCCATAGGTCAGGGAGAAGAGCAGGAAGCGCGAGACGCCGGGGCGCCAGTTCAAGCGGCGCATCGCCCCGGAGAGCTTGAAGTCCATCGTGTACATTTCCCGCGAGTAATCCGTTCCGGGGCCGGTGTCCTCCGCGGCGCTGGGCGGCTTCTCGGCCCCGACGTAGGCGAAGCGGAAACCGACGAGGTCCTGGATTCCCGCCGCCTCGATGCCGACTCCCGCGAACGCGCCCAGGACATCCATTCCGATGTCGGACCAGGAGAAGCCGTAATGGGCGGTTCCGTCCCCGACCTCGACCAGCACGCCGCTCAACGCGACGACCCCGGCCGCCTTCCAGTTGGCCTCGCCCGGGGAGTTGCCGAGCTTCCGGTACGCCCCGGAGAGAAGACGGGTGCCCGTGTAGCTGACGACGAAATGAGACGCCTTGTCGGCCCCGCCCGCGTAGGTGTCTTCCCCGAACCACCCTTCCGGGTCGACGTGAAAGGGCGTCCGCTCGAAGCGCCACCAGGAAAGCGCTCCGACGACCGGCACGACCGCCAGGGCGCCTGCCGTCACCCAGAGGGTCCTGTGGTCCGGGCGCCGGGGCCCCGAGACGGGGGGGGCGGGCGGCGGATCGAAGATCGACAGAGCCCCGGAGAGCGCCCGGCGCAGTGTCGCGGAAAGCTTGAGCCGGAAGCCCGGCGAGCCCTCCCGGGAGCTCTGGGACTCGAAGAGGCCGGCAACGGACTCGAGGTCCAGGGAGAGCTCCCTCGCGCCGGCCGGAACGATCCGAGCCGCCTCGGCCGCCGGCAGAATCAGACTGGCGCCCGGGGACTGCGCCCCCGCGCTCCGGGACCAAAGCAGGAGAAGGGCCGCCACTCCGAGGAGAAGGAGGCCTCTGGGGCTGCGAGACACGATGACACTCCTGTTGCGGCTCACTCTGGGGGTCGCCCGGCAAGTAGTTTACCTCGGGGGCCGTCCGGGCAGGTCTCCGAAGTCCTCAGGGGCACCCCTTACGGCGAGCTCGATGCCGAAGTTGCGTCGGGAGTAGAGAGACGCGCCCCTACGGATAAATGACCAGGCCGGGGTCGAAGCGATCCCCCGTCGACGGGCCATGCCAGCGGCCGTGGTTCAGGTCGTACTGGAACCCGAAAGCGGTGTACGGAAAGCGGATGTACTCGAAGATGGTCAGCAGGATCTCTCCCCACCATTTCGTCTTCGGCACGCCGAGGGCGAGCAGGATCTCCGGCATGTTGAGCCC
>JBOGJK010000550.1:0-1801 GCA_050745345.1 Thermoanaerobaculia bacterium | reverse complement strand
TGGCCGGCCTCGGAGGAGAGTCTTCAAGTCAGTCGGGCGAGATGAGAGGCGAGCTGGTAGCCTTCGCCCCCCTCGTCCGTCCGCTACGGGCTCGGGTCCTTGCGGTTCGTGGGTCCTGCGTGGGGCGTCGCCGAGTACGGGAACACCTGGTTGTAGACCTGGTCGTTGGCGGCGATGTTGTCGCCCAGCACGGTGATCGTCGCATAGGTCGGGCCGCTCGCGATCGCCGTCAACGCGATGTCGACCACGTCGTCGCCCAGGCGCCGCCCGTTGGGCCACCCTCCCGACACGCCGTTGGTCGTGTCGCCGCCGATGAAGCCGAGCCGGGAAAAGCCCGGCGTCCCGGCGACCCGGACCGGGTCGGTCGTGGTGTTCACGCGCAGCACGTCGGGGATGTAGATCGCCTCCAGGTCCGCCCGGCCCGATGTCGCGAAGGCCGTCCCGAAGACCGCGTTGATCAGGACCGCGACCTCGGGGTTGCGCGCGTAGGTCGCGAAGGCCCCGTCGCCGGTCGGCGAGGCGCGGTTGTAGTTGTCCTTGTCCCGGAGGGCGACGAGCACTTCGTTGAAGAGAGGGTTGCCCATGCGGTTGACCTGGATCCAGGGCCCCGAGCTCTTCGGGTCGTGCTTCGGTCCGCGCATGGTCACGAGCCGCCGCGACACGGAGGCGAAGACCCCGACACCCGTCTGCGCGCCGAAGAAGGGGCTCGTGTAGGAGAGGGCCGGCAGCTGCGTGACCGGGATCTGCATCGCGAAGGCGAGGACATTGAAGCCCTTGAAGCCGTCCACGCCGTCCCCAGTCTGGCCGAGCCCATCCGGACCTAGGATTCGCGCATCCAACAGGTCGAAGATGCCCGGAGTGTCGGCGAAGAATCCGTCCTCACGCGGCCCGGCGAAGACCGCTTCGCCCGTCGGCAGAGAGTAGACCGTCTGCTGGGTGTACTTGTCCAGAGAGGCGAAGTCGGCCGCCCCGGAGACCGCTTTGCCCGCGGCGTCGTTGTAGAAGGGGGTCGTCCGCCCGCCCACGTTGGGCGGCGGCGTCAGCCTGTTGCTCGTCAGGCGTGTCGAGCGGTGGCGGACGACCTTCGTGACCGAGTAGGTCTGCGTGTAGTTCTGCCGCGCGTCTCCCACGTCGGCGATCGGCCCGATCTCGGTCCCTCGGCCGTAGGAGAGGATCGTGTCGAGGTTCTTGGTGTCCCCGTTGACCGCCGAGAACTCGAAGTCGTATCGCATCAGCGTCGCGCCGGTCGTCGGGTTGGCGATGTGGATGCTGTAGAGGGCGTCGTCAGCGAAGCGATCGTACATCACGCCGTCCCCCGGTTCGGAGAAGGGGCGCACGTGCACGACGACGTTCAAGACCTTGACGGACGGGTCGTCGTACTTCGTCCCCACGAAGGCGTAGACGTCCGTCAGGTTGGCCTGCGGGTCCTGTTTGATCAGAGGCGCGTCGCTGTGGCTCGCGGCGAGCGCCGTTGCCGGCGCGATCGCGATTGCCGCCGCCGCGACGGCTCTCCAGAATGTCTTCCGATTCATTGCTCTCCTCCTCGGTTCCCCATTGCGGGAATCCGCGTTGTGTCACAGCGACGGGCCGCCCAGCCTGCCTCGAACCGGCGCTCACCTCCCTTCCGGCCTACCCCGGCTCCCGCGCCGCTGCCCCGGATACAGAGGCGGGACCGCGCCCGGATCTGTCGCTTAGGAAGGCTTAACGTTGAGGCGAGGCCGGGCCGAGTGCCCGTCGAGGCGCCGTAACCAGCCAGCCAGCCAGCCTCGGGGGAGGGTTTTCAAGTTATCCCGGCCAGGTG
>JBOGJK010000549.1:0-1637 GCA_050745345.1 Thermoanaerobaculia bacterium | reverse complement strand
GCCATCTTCTCGGAGAGCGCGGGCGGGGTGAGCGCGTCCAGCTCTCCGACGAGCACGAGTGTGGGGATTTGGATCGAGGAGAGCAGGTCGCCGGAGTCCCTCCGGCCGCGTATGGCCGTCAGGTCCGCCTCGACCGTCTCCGGCTTCTGCCGCGAGAGAATCCGCCGGAGGCGCTCCACGAGATCGCGGTTCGAGAGGGACGATTCGGCAAGGAGCCTGCCGACCATACCGTCCGCGATCTTCGCCACGCCCCCCTTCTCTCGGACCGTCGCGATCGCCTCGTCCCGCCGCTTCTTTCCCTCTTCGTCGTCGGCTTCCGCCCGTGTATCGACCAGAGCGAGGGCGCGCACGTTTCCGGCGCCGCGGCGCAGGAGGGCAAGGGCGACGTAGCCTCCCATCGAGAAGCCGGCGAGGCCGACGGGAGGCGGCAGCTCCTTGACGAGCGCATCGACGAAATCCGCGTAGCCCTCCAGGTCGTGCGGCGCGGCGACGGGATTCTCGCCTCGCCCCGGAAGATCGAGCTTGAAGACTCGGAAGCGCGTCGCGAGAGTTCGCGCGACACCGGACCACATCGCGCCATCCAAGGGGTAGCCGTGGAGGAGAACAACGCAAGGGCCCGCGCCCGCCTCGCGGACGTCGATCGAATGGCCGCTCCATTGCAGTCGCATGGACGACCCTCCAGCCAGATCATAAGCGTGGCGGGCTTGCCCAGTCATTTCGAGGCGCCGGGCGCCGCCCCACGGGACTCAACTCACACTCGTCCGGGTGTACAGGCTTAAGTTATTCCGCTTCAGTCTTTTGCGTCGAGCCGGGAGTCGACAGGTCGACGCAGCAAGGCTTTCAGCTCTCGCCCGGGCCCGAGTCCATCTCCCTGGCGACGGCGCGCAGGCCCTCGACCGCCTCGCGGTCCCACCACCCCTTACGCACGCCCTCGTCGAGGACTTCGAAGGCCGTCGCGACGCTCAAAGCCTCGCGATAGGAACGGTCGTGAGTCATTGCGTCGTAGACGTCGCACACCGTGACGAGCCGGACCGCCATGGGAATCGCGTCGCCCGAGATTCCCTCCGGATAGCCGGAGCCGTCCAGCCTCTCGTGGTGCGCATAGACGATCGGGAGGCTTCGCCGCATCGTCCGCATCGGGGACAACAGCTCTCGCCCGACGACCGGCTTCCTGGCGATTCGGATGCCACGCGGGTCGAGCCGAAGGGCCCGTCGGCGGAGAGTCTGTCCGGCGAGTCCTCGTCCCGGCTCGGTGTCGAGATCGCACGCCGCCAGCTCGCCGAGGAGGCGTGGCGCGAGAGCGAGGAGCGATTCCAGCGCCTCGTCGCGAACAGCGAAGACCCGATCTTCGTGCACGATCGGGACGGAGTCCTGCGGGCGGCCAATCTCGCGCTTCTGCGCCTGACCGGCTACGAGCTCGACGAGCTGATCGGCAGGCACCTGGACCGCTTCCTCGCCGAGAGCGCCGCGCCGGAGTTCTCCGCCTATCTCGAAACGATCTTCCGCGATGGGCACGCGCACGGCTTCCTGAAGATCCGCTGCCGCTCGGGCGAGGAGCGGATTCTTCAGTACGACAGCGTGATCGAGCACGAGGCGGGCCCCCGGTGGCTTGGGCGATCGCTCACGACGTCCAGCGA
>JBOGJK010000548.1:0-6478 GCA_050745345.1 Thermoanaerobaculia bacterium | reverse complement strand
GGATGGAACTTCGCGCGGCGACCCTTCCGAGACGAGCGGCCGGTCTTCGCGTTGACCGGCGTCCTGATCGCCGTCGGGGCGCTCCTCTTCGCGGCGAACCTGCGCCTGTACTGGAAGTTCTCCCGGCAGGTCGAAGGAACGCGCGCGCAGATCGCCTGGCTCGAGGGACGGCGCGCGCGCGCCGCCAGTGGAGCCGAGCGGGCCCGGACGGCCCTCGGCAACTACCGGCTCTCCTCTCTGGCCCAGGAGTCGACGGCCCTGCAGACGATCGCGCGGGAGCGCCGCTTCTCCTGGCTCGCGTTGCTCGGACGCCTCGAGCGCACGCTCCCGCCGGACGTGCGCCTCGCGCGCCTGGTGCCGCGTTTCGATTCCGCCGACTCGGTCTTCGTGGACCTGGCCGTGCTGGGGCGCACCCCCGACAGCGTCGTGCGCACGCTCGGGGCGCTCGCGAAGGACGCCACCTTTCACGCCGTCGAGCTGCGCTCGGAGTCGAGCCCCGAGGCGGGCGTGCCGGAGGGCTACTCGTTCCAGATCGCGATGCGATACGTGCCGGAGAAGACGCGGTGAGCCGGGCGGGAGCGGTGTGGCGCCGCCGCGCCGGATGGCTCGCCGGGGCGGCCCTGTTCCTGGCGGGCAACGCCGCCTTCCTCTTCTGGTATCGCGGCACCAGCCAGAGCCGCCAGGAGGCGCTCGAGACCCGACGGGTCGCGCTGGCCAGTGAGGTGAGCGCCGCCGAGCGGGAGGCGGAGCGGCTGGAAGCGCAGCGGGAGCGCCTCTCCCGTGCCAACGCGGCCATCGAGGAGTTCTACGGGCGCCGCATCGGGACCCGGCGGGCGACGCTCGCTGTGATCGTCGACCAGATCCATGTCACGCTCAATGGCGCCGGCATCGCCCCTTCCGAGATCGGCTACGTGATCAAGCCCCTGGCCAACCTTCCGATCTCGGAGATGGGAGCGAGCTTCTCCTTCGCCGCCGACTATCGGAAGTTAAAGCGCCTGCTCGACGCCTTCGAGACCGGACCGCGCTGGATCGTGGTCCGGGAAATCGGCATCGCGAGAGACGAAGAGGTGCCGGGCTCCGTGCAGGTGCGCATGGCGATCGCGACGTACTTCGCCGACGAAGCGGAGGAGCGTCCGGACCTGCCCGCCGCGCGGGGCGCCGCGCCCGCCGCGCAGAGGAGCCGCTCCTGAAGGCGCGCATCGGCTCTCGCCGCCAGGCGCTCCTGCTGGGCGTGCTCGCGATGATCCTCCTGCTCGCCGTCGTCCGGTGGACCTCCTCGGAGGCGAAGGCCGCGCGCGCGGGTTCGGCCGTCTCCGCGGCGCCGGCCACCGCTCCACGCGGGGTGGGGGACCGCCGCGCGGCCGCCGTCTCGGCCGACGGAGTGCCGGCCCTTTCGCCGGAAGACCTGCGCCCGCAGCCGCGCCTCGGTGCATCCGAGACCTCGCGAGATCTCTTCGACCTGCGGGAACCGACCCTGCGTCCGCCTCCAACGCCGACTCCGGCCCCGCCGCCACCTCCGCCTCCGGGAGACCCGCGGTTCATCGGTCCGCTGCCGCCGCCGCCCCCGACGCCCACACCGGCGCCGCCGCCGATTCCGTTCAAGTTCATCGGCAGCTTCGGGCCGCGCGACCGGCCGATCGCCGTGCTCGTGGCGGGGGACAAGATCGTCAACGCCCGCTCGGGAGACGTCGTCTTCGAGCGGTTCATCCTGCGCAAGGTGGGGTACGAGTCGGTCGAAGTCGGCTTCGTCGGCTTCTCGGAGAAGGAATCGCGCCGGGTGGGCATCGAGCAATGACACGAAACGGGTCGAAAGGGCAGATCGTGATGAAGTTTCTTCGGATCTCGTGCGGGATCGTGTTGCTGACGGCGACGGCCGGCTGCACGGCCTACCGCAGCTACCAGCAGGCCAAGGACGAGGAGGCTCTTGGGCGGTACGACGTGGCGGTCCTGAAGTTCGAGAAGGCCCTCGAGCTGGACCCGAAGAACCCGCAGTACAAGCTCGCGCTCGTGCGGACCAAGCTGAAGGCGTCCCAGGCCCATTTCGAGAAGGGGAAGGTCTACCGGTCGTCGGGCAACCCGGATCTGGCGGTCGTGGAGCTGCAACTGGCGGTCGCGCTCGACCCCACCAACGACTATGCCGAAGTGGAGCTGCGCAAGGCCCGCGAGGACTCGGCGCGGCTGGCCGCCGAGCGCCGGGGTGACACGCCGCTCGAGACGCTCAAGAAGAAGACGCGCGGCGCGCGGGTGCGCCCGCCGATGCTCGAACCGGCGAGCGACAAGCCGATCAGCTTGAACTTCCCGCAGCCCAAGCCGATCAAGCAGATCTACCAGTCGCTTGCCGCCGCGGCCGGGATCAACGTCATCTTCGACCCGCAGTTGAAGGACGACAACGTCGCCATCATCCTGACGAACCTGCCGTTTCAGACGGCCCTCGAGACGCTGATGCGGCAGGAGAACCACTTCTACAAGGTGATCGACGAGAAGACGATGCTGATCGCGGCCGACACGCCGCAGAACCGCAAGACCTACGAGGACCTGGTCATCCGGACCTTCTTCCTCTCCAACGGAGACGTCACGGAGGTCTCCAACGCGCTGCGGGCGCTGCTCCAGACGACACGCATCTCGATCAACAAGTCGGAGAACTCGATCACGCTTCGCGACACGGCGGACAAGGTCGCCATCGCCGAGCGGATCATCGAGCAGAACGACAAGCAGCTCTCCGAAGTGGTGGTGGACGTGGAGCTCCTCCAGGTCAACACGAGCAAGTTGCTGGACCTGGGCCCTATTCTCAAGCCCTATAGCGTGACGGCCACGGCGCCGGGTCCCGGCGGCATGAGCAACGTCGGCGCGACGATTCCTTCGGGGCAGTTCACATGGGATCAGCTCTCCCAGCTCTCGATCCACTCCTTCGGGTTCGCGATCCCGTCGGTGACCTACAACTTCATCAAGAACCAGGGCGCGGCGGAGCTGCTCGCCAAGCCGCAGCTGCGGATCGCGGAAGGGCAGAAGGCGCAGCTCGTGATCGGCGACCGGACCCCGATCCCGGTGACGACCTTCAACACCGGGGCGACCGTGGGCGGCAACATCGTGCCCGTGACCTCCTTCCAGTACCAGGACGTCGGCATCAAGATCGAGGTGGAGCCGCGCGTCCACCACAATCGAGAGATCACCTTGAAGCTCACGGTGGAAGTTTCCCAGATCAGCGGCAGCGTGCCGGTGGCGGGCGGATCGCCCCTGCCCATCATCGGCACGCGCACGATCTCCTCGACCATCCGTCTGAAGGACGGCGAGACGAACCTGCTTGCGGGTCTCTTCCGGCGCGACCGCAGCCGGGCCGACACCCAGATCCCGTTCCTCTCCGACCTTCCGATCCTGGGCCGCCTGCTGACGAATACGAACAGGCAGGACCAGACGACCGACATCGTCCTGACATTGACGCCTCACATCATCCGGATCCCGGACATCACCGAGGAGGACGTGATGCCCGTCTACGTCGGGACGGACCAGAACATCTCGTACCAGGGAGCGCCGCGGATCGAGTCGCCGGCCGGCGGGGGACCCTTCGAGATCCAGAGGCGGCAGCCCTCCGTGCCGCAGCCGCAGCCGGCGCAGCCCGTGGCGCCGCAGCCGCAGACCCTCGCGCCGGGCGGGCTCCCGAGCGATCCGTTTTCTCGCCCGCAGCCGCAGCCCACACCGCCGCCCAATGTTCCGCCGATCCTCCCGCCGCAGGGGGCGAGTCTCGGGTCGGGAGGGGCGGCCCCGGCCACTTCCGCTGCGGCGGCCCCGGTCTACGACCTCGAGCCTCCCGTGGCGAGCCTGAAGGCCGGAGAGACGGTCACCGTGTCGGTGCGCGCGACGGGAGACTTTCTGCCTCCTTCGAGCCTCGCGATCCTGTTCGACCCCGCAGTGGTTTCGGTCGTCGGCGTCCGGCCGGTCCTGGAAGAAGGGGGGGTCGCCGACACGCGGATCGAGCCGGGGCGTGTCGTGTTCGAGCTTCCGGGAGGCGTGGCGCTTGCCGGGACGAGGCCGATCGCCGAGATCACCCTGCGGGGGGTCGCCGCCGGGCGCGCCGTCCTCTCCTTCGAGGAGGCGCCGGGCAGCTCCTCCTCGGCAACGGTGGAGGTCCGATAAGACCATGGCCCGGTGCGACTCCCGTCTCCCGTCTTCCGTCTCCCGCTCCTCGGGCTTCACCATGGTCGAGCTTGCCGTCGTCTGCTCGATGATCGCCATCCTCTCGGCGATGGCGATTCCGGTCGCGAAGTACTCGTTGAAGCGCCAGAACGAGATGGAGCTGCGCTACCAGCTGCGCCTGATGCGTGATTCGATCGACAAGTACAAGCTGTACGCCGACAGCGGCCTGATCCAGGTCCAGCTGGGCACCGAGGGCTACCCGCCGGACCTCGTGACGCTGGTCGAGGGGGTGGATCTGATCGGCCAGGTCAACAAGAAAATGAAGTTTCTGCGGCGGATCGCGCTTGACCCGATGACGAAGACGGCCGAGTGGGGTCTGCGCTCCTATCAGGACGAGCCGGACTCGGTCGCCTGGGGGGGGCAGAACGTGTACGACGTGTACTCCCTTTCGCCCGCTCGAGCGACGGATGGGACGTATTACAAGGACTGGTAGGAGGAATTGTTCATTGAAGGATTGAGACATTGGTTCATTGAGGCAGGGAAGGATAGTTCCGCCGCAATGAACCGATGAATCAATGAGTCAATGAATCAATTGAAACTTGGCAGTATGAGCCTACGATCGCGGCACCGTGGCTCGAAGGGCTTCACCCTCCTCGAGCTCCTGGTCGTGATGACCATCATCGGCATCCTGGCGGCGATCGCGGTGCCGGCGCTGCGCGACTCCCCCCAGCGCGCCCGGGAGGCGACGCTGCGCGAGGACCTCTTCACGCTGCGCAGCGTCATCGACCAGTACCACGGCGACAAGGGAGTGTTCCCCCCCGATTTGGAGACGCTGGTGTCGGACGGATATCTGCGCAAGATCCCGGTCGATCCCATGACCAAGTCCGCCGAGACCTGGGTGCTGTCCTATGAGGAGATCGCCCCCGACGAGGAGACCGCCTCCGAACCCGCGACACCGGGCCTCACCGACATTCACAGCGGCTCGGAGAAGACGGCGCTGGACGGCACACTCTACAAGGAATGGTGATGAGTCCGCGTGAACCGTTAACCGGGAACCGGAAACCGAAGCGCTTTGAAGCGGGGTACACGCTCGTGGCGCTCGTCATCGGCATTGCCGTCCTGACGATCCTCCTCGCCGCCGTGGGTCCCTTGATCGCGACGGTCATGAAACGGGAGCGCGAGGCGGAGCTGCGCTTCCGAGGCCGGCAGTATGCCCGGGCAATCTCCCTGTTCCAGAGGCGTTTCGGCCGCTATCCGAACTCCCTGAAGGAGATGTACGAAAATCGTCCCCGAACGATCCGAAAGCTCTGGCAGGACCCGATGTGCCGTTGCGATGACTGGCACCTCCTGCCGCCCGGCGCCATCCCGATCCGCGACGTGCCGCGCGGCCAGCAGACCGGCCTCCAGCCGCCGCGTCCGACGCCGACGCCGGGGCCTTTCGCAGCCCCGCCGGAGGGTGGTGTCGGGCCCATTGGAGGCGTGCGATCCAAAGTGCACCAGGAGGCGTTGGGGGAATGGAAGGGCCGGAAGTACTACGACGAGTGGGACTTCATCGCTGGTCAGGCCGAAGACGACGGACGGAAAAGGGTCATTCCCCCAGGCGGTTACCGCCACCCGCCTCCGCCGACCCGTCGGCCAGCCTAAGTCTCTCACTGAGAAGGGCTTCTCGCTCGCTTGATTTCCCGCCGACCCCCCGGCTTTGGGGGGTAAAATCAACGAGCCTGCCGGGAGCCCTATGGTCCAGAGATCCGTGCTCGAGAATGGCGTCACTGTCCTCGTTGACGAGATGCGGGACGTGCGCTCCTTCGCCCTGGGGATCTTTGTGGGCACCGGCTCGGGGGAGGAACCCGCCCGTCGGCGCGGCATCTCCCACTTTCTCGAGCACGCCCTCTTCAAGCGCACGCGGCGCCGCTCGACGGTCCGGATCGCGCGCGAGATCGACCGGCTGGGCGGCGACGTGGACGCCTTCACGACCAAGGAGTACACCGGCTTCTACGCGCACAGCCTCGACGCGCACTTTGGAAAGGCGCTCGATCTTCTCTCCGACATCGTGCTCGCCCCCGCCTTCGAGTCGGAGGACATCGAAGTCGAGCGCGGCGTCATCCTGGAAGAGATCGGCGAGTCCAACGACAATCCCGACGACCTCGTGCACGAGCTCTTCGTGCGGTCCTTCTGGAAGAGCCACCCCCTGGGCGAGCCGATCCTGGGAACGGCGGACACGGTGCGCTCGATCGGCGTGACCGATCTCTACCGCTACCACCGCGAGCGCTACACGCCGGACAGCCTCATCTTCTCGGTCGCCGGCCACGTGCAGTCCGAAGAGGTGGTCCGCGGCGTCGAGAATCTC
>JBOGJK010000547.1:0-6019 GCA_050745345.1 Thermoanaerobaculia bacterium | reverse complement strand
GGAACGCCCGCCGACTCCATGCGCCGGCGGCCTTCGGTCTTCGAGCCCATGGCCTCGATTGATTCCGGAGAAGGCCCGACGAAGGTCAGGCCCGCATCGGCGCAGGCCCGGGCGAAGCCGGCGTTCTCGGCCAGGAAGCCGTAGCCGGGGTGGACGAGCCGGGCGCCGGTCCGTCGCGCCGCCTCGAGCAGCGCGGCCACCGACAGGTAGCTCTCGCGGGCGGGCGCGGGTCCCAGGCGCACCGCCTCGTCCGCCATCGCGACGTGCGGCGCCCGCCGGTCGGCGCCCGAGAAGACAGCGACCGTCCGCAGCCCGAGCTCGCGACACGCCCGGAAGATGCGCACGGCGATCTCGCCCCGATTGGCGACGAGCAATTTCACGCGCGGCGCCTCGTCGAGGCTGTGAATCGTGAATCGTGAATCGTGAATCGAGGTCCCGAGCGCATCTAGTCCTGACCTTTTCTTGGCGTGGGTCTTCGAGCCCGGGCCTCGCGAATCAAGCCGCTCGCCAGGACGGACAGCCGTTCGAGGGTCGACTCCCAGGCATCGAACCGCTCCGCTGGGATGTACCCGATTTCGCGCGCGATGTCGATCAGGACGCGGAGCTCGCTCAACGAACCGCGCGCCACGAGAAGCGACCGGCAAAACTCTCGAGAGCTTCCTCGCGCGGCACCTTCAGCGATGTTCGCGGGGACGGAAACCGCAGCACGACGTATTTGAGAGGTCAGACCGAACATCTCGGAAGGCGGAAAGTGCGAGGTTTCCCGGTAGACCTCCGCGACAAAGCGCCGTGAGACTCGATAGACATCGAGCCTCTCGTGGGTAGCCTCTCCCCATCCCTTCGTTCTCACTGCCCTTGACCCACGACGTACGATTCTCGATTCACGATTTACGATTTACGATTCACGATTCACGATTCACGATTCACGACCTTTGGCTCTTCGAGCTCCAGCCTCATACTCCCGAAATCGATTCGGACGCGAAAGTGCAGTAGGGCCGAGGCTCCCAGCACTCCGTCCTCCAGCGCCTCCTCGGTCTCGGCCACAACCATATCCCGGAAGAGCAGGCGCCAGCCGGCCACTCCGACGGCCACCCGATGGACCTTGCCCCACGATACGCGCGACTTGCCGATCCCCTCGACGCGCCTGGGAAACACTCCCGTGGCCTGGCGCAGCGCGAGGCGCCGCACGCCCGCTGTCGTCAGCATCGTCAGCTCGCTGCCCGAGTCGAGCAGAAAGAGGGTCCAGGCGGACCCGTCCACGGAGACGCGCGCGAAGACCTTGCCGCGGGCGAAGAAGAGATTCTGTTCGGGGCTTGCGCGCGACGCGGCGGGCGCGATCCGGGTCAGGGTCAAGCGCCGATTCCTATAGTCGATCTCGAGCGAGAAGTCCTTCAGGAGATGAAGGCCCATAACCATGGGGATCGAGAGCGGCCCGCGCGCGGTCGAAAACGAGAGGGCGTCGTCCGGCATCACCATCACGGGCACGGTCTGGAGTGTGGATCCCGCCAGGGTGAGCGCCTGAACGACACCGAAGGTGAGAGGGATCGGCTTCTGATGGAGCCCCAACCCGTAGGCGTCCGACTCGGAGATCTCGATAAGCCCCGTCTCGCGCGCGAAGGAGCGGGTCAAGATGCAGTAGGAGGCGCCCGTGTCCAGCACCGCCAGGACGGGCCGGCCGTTGACGGAGAGCGGCACGCGGATCAGGTCGTAGGGTCCCGTCTCGAAGCCCGCTTCCAGCCGAGCTCCCGCGGCGATACCGGCGTAGAGCTCCGCCCCGGCCAGGCCCTCGAGGAACCGGATGAACCCGGGCGACAGCGAGAGCCCCGCGGCAACCGCCTCGACCGCGTGCCAGGCGGCCTCGCGGAAGTCGTCGCCGAGAACGTACGCCTGTGCCAGCGCCCACTCCGCCTCCGCGCGCCTCGGGCCGGAGAGCGAACGGCCGATCGCCCCTTCGAGTGCCTGGCGCGCGCCCGGCAGATCTGCGCGGGCAAGCCGCGCGCGACCGAGAGCGGAGAGCTCCTCCGCGTCCGGCCCGCGCGCCCCGGCGGGACGCTCTGCGAAATAGCGCTCCACCTCCAGGAAGCGGCCGCGCTGGAGCTGCGCCTCGACGTTGAACGGCGTGACCGGGAGCGCCAGGGCCGCGGCGCCGGGGGGGAGCCGCTCGATGGAGACCGAGGCCGCTGTCGCGCAGGCGGCCGACACGGCCGCGAGCAGCCACGGGCGGCGCTTCAGCGGTTCAAAGCGGAATGTTGTCGTGTTTCTTGGCGGGCAGAGACGCCCTTTTGGACTCGAGCAGCCGGAACGCCGTCAGCAGCTTCTCCCGCGTCTCGGACGGCTCGATGATCTCGTCGAGGAAGCCGCGGCTGGCGGCGACATAGGGGTTCGCGAAGTTCTCCACGTACTCGGCCACCCGCGAGGCGCGCGCTTCCCGCGAGTCCCCTTCCCGGCGGTAGAGGATGTTGACGGCCCCCTCGGGGCCCATCACGGCGACCTCCGCGGTGGGATAGGCGAAGTTGAAGTCCGTCGCGATGTCCTTGGAGAGCATGACGCAGTAGGCGCCGCCGTATGCCTTGCGCGTGATGATCGAGACCTTCGGAACCGTCGCTTCGGCGAAGGCGAACAGCAGCTTCGCGCCGTGGCGGATGATCCCCCCGTACTCCTGCTGCGTGCCGGGCAGGAACCCCGGGACATCCTCGAAGACGAGCAGCGGGATGTTGAAGGCGTCGCAGAACCGCACGAAGCGCGCCCCCTTGACGGACGCGTCGATGTCGAGCACGCCCGCAAGGTGCATCGGCTGGTTGGCAACCACCCCGACCGGCCGCCCCCCGAGGCGGATGAACCCGACGAGCAGGTTGCGGGCGAAGGCCTCTTGCACCTGGAGGAAGCGCCCCTGGTCGGCGATCCGCCGCACGAGCTCGCCCATGTCGTACGGCCGGTTTGCCTCTTCGGGGATGAAGCCGTTCAAGTCCCGCGGGTCGCCCGGCGCCTCCCGCGGCTCGCGCAGCGGAGGGTCGTCCAGGTTGTTCGCCGGAAGATAGGAGAGCAGCTCGCGGATCGCGGCCAGCACCTCCGCGTCGTCCTTCCGGACGAAGTGCGCGACACCCGAGACCACGGAATGGGTGCGCGCGCCGCCCAGCTCCTCCTTGGTCACCTCCTCGTGCGTCACGGTCTTGATGACTTCCGGGCCGGTCACGAAGAGATAGGAGGTCTTCTCGGTCATGAAGACGAAGTCCGTGATCGCCGGGGAATAGACGGCGCCCCCGGCGCACGGCCCGAGGATCGCGGAGATCTGCGGCACGACACCCGAGGCCCGCGTGTTGCGCAGGAAGACCTTCGAGTACCCGGCGAGCGACACGACGCCCTCCTGGATGCGCGCGCCTCCCGAGTCGTTCAAGCCGACGATCGGCGCGCCGTTCTGCACGGCCAGGTCCATGACCTTGCAGATCTTGGCGGCGTTGGTCTCGGAGAGGGAACCCCCGAAGACCGTGAAGTCCTGCGCGAAGACGTAGACCGGGCGCCCCTCGACCGCGCCGGCGCCGCAGACGACCCCGTCGCCGGGCACTTCCTTATTCTCCATTCCGAAGTCGCGGCTGCGGTGCACGACGAAGGGGTCGACCTCGAAGAAGCTGCCCGGGTCAAGCAGCAGCGCGATGCGCTCGCGGGCCGTGAGCTTGCCTTCCGCGTGCTGGCGCGCGACCCGGTCGCGCCCGCCGCCTTCCAGGTTCTTCTCTCGAAGAGCCTCGAGGTGGGCGATGCGTTTCTCGAGGGTCATGGTTGCGATTCGATGTCACCGAGCACGTGAACGGTGAACCGCAAACCGTGAACCGAGGAGAGCAACGAGTCGAGCTTCGGTTCCCGGTTCACGGTTCACGGCTCCCGGTTCACGGTTCACCGTTCACGGTTCCCGGCTCACAGGACGATTCCCCGCTGCTCCGCGAGCTTGCGGCGGATCCGGCGAAACAGCTCCTGCCCGTCCACGCGCCCCGAGGCGATCTCGTTCTTGGCCGCTTCCATCATGCGGCGCGCCTCGCTGTCGATCGAACCCTCCTTGTCGGCCTCGTCGGCGAGCGCCCCGACGACCGCCTGGCGCAGCGCGCCGGGCGCCCGCTCCTCGAAGAGGTTTCGGGCGGCGATGCCGCGCGCGGTCCGCACGGCGAGGAACTCCTTCTTGAGGTTGGAAAGGCCCATTGGGGGGATGTTATTACGTAAATCGTGAATCGTGAATCGTCAATCGAAGCCAGCTCACGATTTACGATTTACGATTTACGATTCCCGATCCCCCATAATTCCCCGGCATGTCGCTCGACCCATCCACCGTTCTGCGCTGGATCGAGCCGCTCGCGCGAGCTCCCGGCGAGATCGCCGACGTTTTCGTCGAGCGGCGCCGTGCGGCCGTCCTGCTCTGGCAAGACGGCGAGGTCGTCCAGACGCGGCATGTTTCGACCGAGGGCCTCTCGGCGCGCTCGCGAAGCGGCGGCGTCGAGCGGCTGGCCTCCGTGTCGCGGGCTGGTGAGTCGGCGCTGCGCGAGGCGCTGCGGGAGCTCCAGGCGGCCCTCGGGCGGCCGTCCCTGCCGATCCGGCCGGGCCGGACGGCCCCGGACGAGGAGGAGCCGCCGCCTTCCGTCGAACGGTGGAGAAAGCGCCTCGCCTCCCTCTTTGCCCGGCACGCCCCGCGGCACCGCTTCCGCTGGACGCTCTCCGAGTCGACCCGCGACGTCTTCACGGCGCGCGGCGGGCACCTCTCCCACACGCGGCGCCTGCTCTCGGTCGAAGGGAGCTTCACGGCGGCCTCGCGGCGCGCCGAGGAGACGCGCCGCTTCTGCTTCCACGCGCCGGAGTCCGACCGGGCCACCGACGAGCTCAAGGCCCGGCTCGCGCGCGCCGCCGAGCCGAGGGAGGCGCCGGTGCCCTGCCCCGAAGGGTCAACCGACGTCGTTCTCGCGAGCGGCAGCGCGGCCATGCTTTTCCACGAGATCCTTTCGCACCCGCTCGAGGCGGGCGCCGTCTCTCCCCTCTGGGGTCTCGCGGAGGCGCGCGTGGCGGTCGCACAGCTCGAGGTCCGGGACGACGCCACGCGCCTGGACCTCTTCGGCGGCTACGAGGGGGACGACGAGGGGGTGCGCCCGCGACCCGTCAAGCTGCTCGACGCCGGACGGCTGGCGGCGCGTCTGACGACTCGCGCGTCGGCCGCCCGGATGGGGCGGGAACCTTCCAACGGGCACGGCCGGCGCGCCGAATCGAGCGACCTTCCCCTGCCGCGCGGCTCGAATGTCGTCGTCACCCCCGGCGGCGCCACCCGGGAGGAGATGGCGCGCCGCCTCGGGCAGGGTCTCTGGATCGAGGACCTCGAGTCGGGGTCGGTCGAGCTTGCGAGCGGGAGCTTCCGGCTGCGCTTCCCGAGGGCCCGGCGCGTGCGCCGGGGACTGCTGGCCGACGAGCTCGGCCCCGGCACGCTCTACGGAGAGATCCTGCCTGCCTTGAAGGGGGTCGAGATGGGACTCGGCCGCGAGTCGCATCCCTACCGCTCGCTCGCCTGGTGCTCGCGCGCGGGCCAGGTAGTCGCCGTGCAGGGCGAGGCCCCGGACCTGCTCGTCCGCGGGCTCTCGGTCCGCCCCCTGGCATGACCGAGGACGGGCGGCGGATCGCGGAGCTGCTCGAGTCGCGCGCGCCCGGCGCCTGGGAGCTCTATCGCAAGCAAGGGGAGTCGCGAGAGATCGCGCGCGGTGGCGGAGAGCGCGCCGAGACGTCCCGGAAGGAGGAAGGTGTCGCCGCGCGCTGGTGGGACAGGGCCGCGCGCTTTGCGGCGGCGGGCAGTCTCGCGGAGCTCGCCCGAGAGGTGCCGCGCGCGGCGGCGGTCCTCGCCTCCGCCGGAGAGGTCCCGGACTGGCCGGCGGGAATCGCCTCCGCACCCCCGGCGGCCGCCCCTCTGCCCGCGCCTCCCGACCTCTTCGAGGAGCTCGCGCGCCTGGTCTCCTCCGAGTCGCGCGGAGAGGCGACCCTCTCGGAGCTCTCGGTGCGC
>JBOGJK010000546.1:0-2746 GCA_050745345.1 Thermoanaerobaculia bacterium | reverse complement strand
GCTTCTTAGAGGCCCACTCCGGCGGTCGCTTCTCCAGGAAAGCGGTCAAGCCTTCCTTCGCCTCCTCGGAGGCCCGGCGCTCGGCGATCGTTCGGACCGTCAGGGGCATCGCCTCCTCCGGGGAGAGCCCCGTAACCTTCTCGATCAGCCTTTTGGCGGCCGCCGTCGCCTCGGGGCCCGAGGTCAGGAGCGACTCGACTTTCCGCCGGCAGGCCCCCGCGAGCTCCCCCAGGGGCACGACCTGGTGCACCAGGCCGATCCGCAGCGCCTCGCGCGCGTCGAACCGGTCCCCGGAGAGGAAGAGGTCGCGGGCCTGGCGCGGGCCGATCGCCCGCAGGACGTAGGGGGAGATGACCGACGGGAGGATGCCCAGCTTGACCTCGGCCAGCGAGAAGACCGTCCCTTCGGCCGCGATGGCGATGTCGGCGGCGGCCACCAGCCCCACGCCGCCGCCGATCGCGTGTCCGTGCACGGCCGCCACGACCGGCCTCGAGCAGGCGTCGATCGCGCGCAGCATCCGCGCCATGCGGCCGGCATCCGCCTCGTTCTCCTCGCGCGAGTAGGCTCCGGCCCTCCGCATCCACTCGACGTCGGCTCCCGCGCAGAAGGAAGGGCCCTCCCCCTCGAGGATCGCGACGCGCGTCGAGCCGTCTTCCGAGAGCCGCGAGAAGGCCTCCGTCAGCTCCGCGATCAGGACCTCGTCGAAGGCGTTGCGGACCTCGGGACGCGAGAGGACGACCCGGCAGACCGGGCCCTCGCGCAGGAGGCGCAGGCGCGTCGAGGCCTCGCCGCTCATTGCGCCAGAAGCGAGAGCCGGCCCGAGAGATCGAGCGGCGCGGCGATGTCGCCGCCGGGGAGGCGCACCGTAAGCTGGCCCAGGAGCCGTCCGTCGATCTGGCCGCCGGAGGCGAGCGCGCTGCCGGCGGCGGAGAGCAACGGACCGTGCTCGACCTCGATCGGGAAGCCGAGCGTGTTCTCCCGCCCCGGATGCAGCAGCAGGCCCCGCGTCTCTCCCGATCCTACCGCGCGGCCGTTGGCGAAGAGCTCGTAGCGGGCGCTCGCGACCCGGAGCGGGAAGGAGAAGGGGTTGCGAACGAAGACGGTGGCCCGCGCCTCGCTCGCCAGGAGAGAAAGGCGGGTCAGCTCGAGCGATCCCAGGCGCACGAAGCGCTCCACGCTCTCCTTCTCGACTTCGACGGACACCTCGGCCCAGCGCATCGAGCCGGCCCACTCGACGCGTTCGCGCCCGGCCACGGTCCCGCGGAGCCGGTAGTCGAAGTCCGAGGGTCGGAAGCGCTCGGCCCAGTCGGCCGGGACGTCGGCGTAGCGCACCGTGAGCGGCAGATTCAGCCGGCGCCCCGCGCGCCCGGCCTCTCCCCGGACGGGCAGCTCCGCTGCCGAGCCGTTCAAGGCAAGCGTCCCGGAGAAAGGGCCCGACGCCTCCCCGGGCGCCTCCCCGGTCACGACGGCCGTGAAGGTGTCGCCCGCCTCAGGCCGGACGGAGAGGCCGATCGGCGCCGCAGCGGAAGCGGCGAGCGCGAGAAGGAGGAGGAGACGGGCCACCCGGCGATGTTAGCAGGAGGCGCGGCTCCGGCTACATCCGGAAGACGCCGAAGCGGGTCTCCTCGACCGGAGCGTTGCAGGCGGCGGAGATCGCGAGCGAGAGCGCCGTTCGCGTCTCGGCCGGATCGAGCACGCCGTCGTCCCAGAGGCGCGCCGTCGAGTAGTAGGGGCTCCCCTCCAGCTCGTACTTCTCGCGCGTCGGGCGCTCGAACTCGGCGACCTCCTCGGGCGTCATGGCGGCCTTGTGCGCCCGATGCAGCTGCTCCTGCTTCACCGTCGAGAGGACCGAGGCGGCCTGCTCGCCTCCCATCACCGAGATGCGGGCGTTCGGCCACATCCAGAGGAAGCGCGGGGCGTAGGCGCGCCCGCACATGCCGTAGTTTCCCGCCCCGAAGGAGCCGCCGATGATCACCGTGAACTTGGGGACGGCCGCGTTGGCGACGGCGTGGACCATCTTCGCGCCGTCCTAGGCGATGCCTCCCTGCTCGTACTGCTTTCCCACAATGAATCCGGTGATGTTCTGCAGGAAGAGGAGGGGGATGTCGCGCCGCGCGCACACCTCGATGAAATGCGTTGCCTTCAAGGCCGATTCCGAGAACAGAACTCCGTTGTTGGCGACGATTCCGACGAGGAACCCCGACAGGCGCGCGAAGCCGCACACGAGTGTGGTGCCGTAGCGCGCCTTGAACTCCTGGAAGCGCGATCCGTCCACCAGCCGCGCGACCACCTCCCGCACGTCGTAGGGCTTGCGCAGGTCGCGCGGGACGATGCCGTAGATCTCCGTGGCGTCGTACGCCGGCTCCTCCGGCTCGTGGCGGTCCGCCGGAAGCGTCTTGCCGCCGCCCAGGTTGCCGACCAGCGACCGCGCGATCTCCAGGGCGTGGCCGTCGTCCTCGGCGAGGTGGTCGGCGACCCCCGAGATGCGCGTGTGGACGTCGCCGCCGCCCAGCTCCTCCGCCGTGACCTCCTCGCCCGTCGCGGCCTTGACCAGCGGCGGGCCCGCCAGGAAGATCGTCCCCGTCCCCTTGACGATGACCGCCTCGTCCGACATGGCCGGGACATAGGCGCCGCCGGCGGTGCAGGAGCCGAGCACCACGGCGATCTGCGGGATGCGCCGCGCCGACATGCGCGCCTGGTTGTAGAAGATGCGGCCGAAGTGGTCGCGGTCGGGGAACACCTCGGC
>JBOGJK010000545.1:0-2098 GCA_050745345.1 Thermoanaerobaculia bacterium | reverse complement strand
GCGGAGGCGGGACGGGACGAGTCGCGCCCGCGCACCCCGGAGCTCTCGACGACGGCCGTGGTCTCGGACGTCGCCTCGTAGGACGAGTCCGCAGTCGACAGTCCCGCCGGTCGACAGTCGGCAGTGGACGGTCGACAGGGGGCCCAAGGCTCCGGCTCACGCACTGTCGACGGCCGACTGTTGACTGTAGACTTCAACCAAGAGGAACCATGGAAATTACGTCCAAAGCGGTGGCCGACCTGCGCGCGGAGACGGGTGCCGGCATGATGGAGTGCAAGAAGGCACTCCAGGAGGCGCGCGGCGACTTCGAGGAGGCCCGCAAGATCCTGCGCAAGAAGGGGCTGGCCGCCGCGGCGAGCAAGGCGGGGCGGGCGACGAGCGAAGGGCTCGTCGTGGCGCATGTCGCCTCGAAAGCCGCCGTGCTGCTCGAGGTCAACTGCGAGACCGACTTCGTGGCCCGCACGGAGGCCTTCCGCGCCTTCGCCGGCCGGCTGGCCGAGCGGATCGCGACACACGAGGCCTTCGGTGAGACGCGCTCGGGTGAAGGCGGCGATGTGGCTCCCCTCTCCTGGCCGACCGAGCCGACGGTCGCCGTCGCCGTGGCCCAGCTCGTCGCCACCTTGAAGGAGAACATCCAGGTCCGGCGCTTCGTGCGCCTGGTGCCGCGGCCGGGCGAGAAGTTCGGCAGCTACATCCACGGCAACGGCCGCATCGGGGTCCTGGTCGGCATCGCCGCCGGGGACGACGAGCTGCGCCGGGACGTCGCGATGCAGGTGGCCGCCTCGGACCCGCGCTTCGCCGCGCGCGCCGAGGTGACGCCGGAGGTGCTGGAGACGGAGCGGGAGATCGCCCGCGCGCAGGCCGCGCAGGCCGGCAAGCCCGCAAACGTCGTCGAGCGGATCGCCGACGGCAAGGTCGAGAAGTTCTACCAGGAGAGCGTCCTGACCGAGCAGGCCTTCGTCAAGGAGCCCGAGAAGACGGTCGGCCAGGTCCTGGTCGAGCGAGGCGGCAGGGAGGCTCTCGGCCTGCGGTTTGCCCGTTTCAAGCTGGGCGAGAGCGTCCGCTCCGCAGCCCGGGGCGAAGCGGCCACGGTGGCGAGCGTCTAGCAGCCGACCAATGGGAAACGCTCCCGTCTACCGCCGGATCCTCCTGAAGCTTTCGGGAGAGGCGCTGATGGGGGAGCAGCGCTTCGGCATCGACCCGGAGGTCGTGGCGCGGCTGGCCGACGAGGTGCGCGACGTTCACCGCCTGGGGGTCCAGACCGCGGTCGTGCTGGGGGGCGGCAACATCATCCGGGGCGTGGCGGCCGCGGCCCAGGGGATCGACCGGGTGGCGGGAGACCACATGGGGCTGCTCGCCACGGTGATCAACGGACTGGCCCTCCAGGACGCTCTGGAGAAGCGCGGGGTCGTCACGCGCCTGATGTCGGCGGTCGAGGTCCGGCAGATCGCGGAGCCCTTCATCCGCCGGCGCGCCATCCGGCACCTGGAGAAGGACCGGGTCGTTCTGTTCGTCGGGGGGACGGGCAACCCCTTCTTCACGACGGACTCGGCCGCCGCGCTGCGCGCCAACGAGATCCACGCCGAGGCGTTGCTCAAGGCGACCAAGGTGGACGGCGTCTACGACGCCAACCCCGACCGCACGCCGGGCGCGAACATGCTCAAGACGCTGACCTACCGGCAGGCGCTCGGTGCGGGGCTCCAGGTCATGGATGCCGCCGCGATCGCGCTCTGCATGGAAAACGGCATTCCGATTCGCGTGTTCAATCTGCGGGTGCGCGGCAACATCGAGCGGGTCGTGCGCGGCGAAGACATCGGCTCGCTCGTCACGGCGGAGGCGACGGCATGAGACAGGAGCTCAGGGACATCGAGAAGCGGATGGGCGACGCGGTCGAAGCGTTGAAGGAGCGGTTCAAGACGCTGCGCACCGGCCGTGCGAACCTCGGGATCCTGGAGGGAATCCGCGTCTCGGCTTACGGCGCGGAGGTCCCGATCAACCAGGTGGCGAACCTCTCGGTCCCCGAGCCGACGCTAATCGTGGCCGCTCCCTGGGACCCGAAGATGGCGGTGGAGATCGAGCGCGCGATCCGCAAGTCGGA
>JBOGJK010000544.1:0-1657 GCA_050745345.1 Thermoanaerobaculia bacterium | reverse complement strand
AGCGGCGCGAGCACTCGTGAGGCCACACCCGACTCGTCCGGGGCAGTCAGAGAGTAGTACTCGACGCGTCGCACCGTGTCCGCCATGGCACACCTCCTGGATTGTTCGCTGCCAAGCATATGCCGGCAGGCCTCGGGGACGAGCCTCGATCGTCGCGATCCTCCTTTCCAGAAGATCGCGCCAAGCCCATTTTCTCAACCCCTCTCTGGCTCAGTTTCTAGGGGAGACTGTCGCCTCGGTGGACGACAAGCTCGAGGCGATCAAGAAGGCTCGAACCTATGCGGCGACGCGGGCTGCGGTGGGCCAGAACGTTGCCGAATTCCCGGCCCCACAGTCAACGCTACGGACACACGAGGCCGAAAACCCTCAACTTTCCTCGGAAAGTTGGCTGGGAGGCAGGGACTCGAACCCCGATTCACTGGTCCAGAGCCAGTTGTCCTACCGTTGAACGACCTCCCAGTCGCTCGGGGAAGGCGGATTATCGGGGAAGGCCGGGCCTCGGTCAAATGCGCCGCGGCGCCCCCTGCTTTCAATAGAATCTCCATGTGAAACCGGAGTCGCTCGCCTCCCGGGCCTGCGTCCCGTGCCGCGGCGGCGTGCCGCCGCTCTCCGAGGAGGCCGCCCGCAGCCTGCTCGCCGCGACCCCTCTCTGGTCCCTCGGAGAGCGGAGCACCCGCCTCTCCCGCCGCTTCGAGTTCCGCGACTTCCTGCAGGCGATGGGCTTTGTCAATCGCGTCGCCGAGATCGCCGAGGCAGAGGGACATCACCCCGACATCGCGATCCACTGGAACAAGGTGGACCTCGTGCTCTGGACGCACAAGATCGGCGGCCTGCACGAGAACGATTTCATCCTCGCGGCGAAGGTCGACCGCCTGCTGGACGAGCCCGACCGGGCCCCCGGACTGACGGGCTAGCTGCTAGATCGATCCTGCGCTCTTCGCACCCAAGGACCAGATGCGAAAATGGGTTCGTGAGATGCCGGAGCCGTTAATCGGGCGGCTGTAGGTTTAAGCCCGCCTGCCCGCCTCGAGCCAACGCGGGCTCTGCAGGAGGGATAGGGACCTGACGCCGGCGCGGCCCCGGACTCGAGCCATCGAGGCTGCGCCGGCCGTCGTTTGGAACAGGAACGATCGGTTATTTCTTCGGATCCTCGCCACCGGCCCACGCGATGAAGAGCCAGCGCCCCCCTTCCTTGATGAGGATGTCCGTGTAACGGCCGGTCACCGTCTCGCGGTCCTTCTTGTAGTTCTCACGCGCCACGGCATAGCGATACTGTACGACGGCGACGTTGCCCGTGATGGTTGCCGAGATCGGGAAGAGCTCCTGCTCCAGGGTCGTATTGGTGGTGTAGTTGTACCGCTGCCAACGCTGGAGAGAAGCCTTGGTCTGCGGCCCCGTCTGGGCCACGTCCCAGTAGCTCAGGTTGGGGTGGACCATCTTTTCGATCCAGCTGCCGTCCTTTTCCGCCTCCATCTTCCACTGCTGTTCTTCGAACCGCCAGATTTCTTGCTGCTCGGGGCTCCAGGTCTGGGCCGAACCAATGGTTGTGAGGAGGGTGAGAAGAGAAGCGACCAGGAAGGAGCGTCGAATCATCAGAGACCTCCTGCGTCCCAGGGAGGGACGCCGCAAAAAGGGTGCCCGGAAGGCACCCTCGAAC
>JBOGJK010000543.1:0-4236 GCA_050745345.1 Thermoanaerobaculia bacterium | reverse complement strand
TACCCACGTGGCCATGACCCTCTTTCGCGGCGTTCGGGACGACTGCGACCTGATGACGTGGCTGACGAAGTACATCTTTCCGCTCGAGGAGCGCTTCGTGTCGCCCGGGTTCGTGCGCGCCGGGGCTCGGCTCGCCTGCTGGGAAATGATCGCCTCGGGCACGACGACCTTCGCCGACGGCTACTTCTTCGAAGAGCAAGTCGCCCGGGCGGCCGACGAGGCTGGGCTGCGCGCCGTGCCCGGCCAGGGGATCCTGGACGTGCCGACTCCCGACGCGAAGGACGGCTCGGAAGGTCTCGCGCGGGCGGAACGGTTCCTTTCGGAGTGGCGGGGGCATCCACGGGTCACACCGGCGCTCTTCCCCCATTCCTGCTACACGGTGGGCCCGGACACTTTTCGAAAGACACATGATCTGGCGGCAAGCTTCGGGGCGCCCGTCATGACACACCTGGCCGAGTCAGCCGGCGAGGTCGCGATGGTGCGGGAGCGCTACGGGACCACGCCGGTGCGGCACCTGGCCGGGCTCGGGGTGCTCGATCGCGGTTTGACCGCGGCCCACGGCGTGGCCGTGGACGAGGAGGAGATCGATCTTCTCGCCCGGGCCGGCGCCGGTGTGGTGCACTGCGCCGAGAGCAACCTGAAGCTGGCTTCCGGCGTCGCGCCGGTCGCCCGGATGCTTTCCGCCGGGATCGCAGTCGGTCTCGGGACGGACGGCGCGGCGAGCAACAACGACCTGGATCTCTTCGGCGAGATGGGCACCGTCGCGAGGCTCCACAAGGCGAGCGCCGGCGACCCGACCGTGCTGCCCGCCCGGCAGGTCCTGCGGATGGCCACGATGGGCTCGGCCGCCGCGCTCCACATGGAGCAGGAGATCGGCTCTCTGGAGGCCGGCAAGAGGGCCGACCTGATCGTCGTCGACACCTCGGGTCCCAACGCCCTGCCGCTCTACGACCCCTGCTCCTACCTCGTCTATTCCGCTCACGCGGAGGCCGTCCAGACGGTGATCGTCGAGGGAAGCGTCCTGATGGAGCGGCGGCGGCTGCGCACGCTCGACGTGGAGTCGATCCGGAGGCAGGCGCGCCGCTTCGGCAGCCGGATCGCGGCGGCTCTTCCGGGCGAGGGGGACTCGTAGCCGTTGGCCAACTTTCGCCGCTTGCGTTCGCTTCGCGAACGGCGGTCGAGATTCAAAACAAGGGGGCCTGTCAGGCCCCCTTGAAAACTCTCGGCTGCCGGTCACAGCGCGACCACCGCAGCCGAGAGCCGCGCACCTCGGCGCCGCCCCTTCCTCCGATCACGCGAGGGCGATCGCGGGTCTCCTTTCGCCCCCTTCCTTCCGAGCTACCAGGCCAGGCGCAGGCCGAACTGGAACCGGCGCGGCTGTCCCGAGCCCGAGCGCACCGTGCCGTCGAAGTTGAACACCAGGTTGGTCACCTGCGGCACGAGGAAGTTCTTGGCGTTGAACAGATTGAAGATATCCATCGAGGGCTCGACCAGGAAGCCGCCGAACGCGAAGACCCGCGAGATCCGTAGGTCGAAGGTCGATAGCGAGTTGTCCTTTCGGCCGAGATTGCGCTGCGTGACCGTGCCGTCCGGGTTGATCCGGGCCTGAAAAGAACCGGCGTCCTCGCCGGTCGCCGTGATGGACTTGGGCTGGGCCGACCGATAGCTGTACCGGGCGTTGAAGTCGATGTCGAGCGGCATCTTCCAGAGCAGCCACCCCTGGAAACGGTGGCGCTGGTCGCGGTCGGAGTAGCCGTACTCCTGCGTGAACTCGGCGGTCGGGTCGTTGGGATCCTCGAAGATCTTGGCGTAGCGCAGAGAGAAGGGGTCGCGCTCGTTGTCATCGTCGGAGCGGTCCTTCGAGTAGGTGTAGAAGAACTGCATGCCGAAGCGGTCCGAGTAGCGCTTGTTCGCCCCGAATGTGATGCCCCAGTAGCGGCTCTTGGCGGTCGACTCGATGGTCGTCATCCCTCCCAGGCCGTTGGTGCCGTCCTCTCCCAGGCCGGTGGACCAGGGGGAGCCGAGCTCCGCGGCGTTGCGGTTGACAAATCGGGTGAGGTGCTTCGCCTCGGCCCAGTTGTACTTGAGCAGCAGCGACAGGTTGGTGATCACCTCGCGCTCGGCCGACAGGCTCCAGGCCATGGTCTTGGGGTTCTCAAAGTTCTTGTCGAACAGGAAGACGCCCGGGTGGTTGGGGGTGCCGCCGATCTCAGAGGCGGGAATGAGAAAGGGATACGGAGGCACGCTGCCGGGGGGCCGGTCGATCTCCTGTCCGCGGCTGCCGTCGGTCGAGCGCGAGGAGGCGGTGACCAGGCCGGGGATGCGGGCGGCGAAGATCCCGAAGGTGCCGCGCACGACGGTCTTGCCGTCCTTGGTCGGGTCCCAGGCGATGCCCACGCGCGGCTGCCACATATTTTTGTCCGAAGGGATCGTGCCGTCGCCGGGAAACTCCTGGCCGTTTCTCGTCTGGCCGATGAAGTCGGCGTAGAACAGCTCGTCGATCGGCGTGATCAGGTCCGGCTCGATCTGCGCCTCCCAGCGCAGGCCAAGGTTGATCGTCAGGTTCGGCATGGGCTGCCAGGTGTCCTGCAGGAAGACTCCCCACTCCTCCGACGGGATCGACTGCGTGCCCGCCTCCTCAGCGGTAGTGTCGCCGACGCCCGCCTGTTGGATGAAGAGCAGGACGTGCTCCTGATGCGAGGGGTTCTGGAGATAGTCGAGAAAGCCGTCGGTGGAATCGAATATGTATCGCCCGTTGATGAAGCCGCGGAAGATCTGGGAGGAGACGTTCCGGTTGAACTCGACCCCGGCCTTGAAGGTGTGTTGACCCAGGAAAAGCGAGACGTTCTCGACGAACTGCGTGCGGTCGTCGTGGTAGTCGACCGGGATGAAGAAGGGCATGCCGAAACGGTAGGTGCTGCCAAAATCGAACGCGGTATCGGGCAGCGGGCGGCCGGTCGCGATCGCGTTGGGCCCGTTGTACGGGCGCGGCCGGTCCTCGCGCGCGAACTGGAATCGGAACTCGTTGGAGAGGTTCGCCGAGAAGGTCGACAGGATTGAGCCGGTGAGCGCCTTGGAGAAGACTTTCTCGATCGCGTTGGCGCTGGTCCCCCAGGAGTCGACGTCGAACGTGCCGTTCTCTTGAAACGCCCAGGTGTAGACGTACCGCAGGGTCGCCAGGTGGCTCTCGAGAAATCGCCAGTCGACCTTAGCGAGCAGGGCGAGCGCGTCGTCGGTCCGCGTGATCGGCGCGTTCTCGTTCGGGCTTCCCAGGGCGGCGAGTGCGTCCACGACCCGTTGCTCGATGCGGGTCGGGTCGAGCTGCTTGGTCTCTTTCCCGTCCTGGTAGTCGCCCGCCAGGAAGTAGAAGAGCCTGTCTGTCATCAGCGGACCGCCGAAGGTGAAGCCCACCTGATAGCGGTCGCCGTCCGGCTTGGGCGCGAAGCTGCCATCCGGCTTCGGCGCCTGCGCGGCCAGCGAGTCGTTGGTGAAGTAGAAGTGGGCGCTCCCGTGGATGTCGTTCGTGCCGGACTTGGTCACGACGTTGACGAAGCCGGAGGAGGAGCGGCCGAACTCGGCGTTGGCCCCGTCCGCCACGACCACCACCTCCTGCACGGCGTCCAGATTGAACGTGAAGGGGGGGCGCGTTCCGCCCCGCTGCTCGCCGAAGAAGGGGTTGTTGAAGTCGGCGCCGTCCACCGAGATGTTGTTCTGGATCCCCTTCTGCCCGTTGATCGTCAGCTCGTCGCTGTCGGGCCCCTGGACCACGCTGACACCGGGTGTCAGCTTGGTGAACTCGAGGTAGTTGTGGTTGAAGTCGGGCAGCTTCTGGACGGCCTCCTGCGGGATGATCGTCGCCCCCTCCGTGCGGCTGGTCGCGACGACCGGCGCCTCGGCGGTGACCCGGACCTCCTGCTGGACGCCCGAGACCTCCAGGCGCAGTGTCAGGCTGACCGTCTGGCCGACCGAGAGGCTGATCCCCTCGCGGACCAGCGTGGCGAAGCCCGCCAGCGTGACCGTCACACGGTAGGGCCCGAGCGGCAACTGCAGCGCCCGGAACCGCCCGTTGGCGTCGGTCACTAGGTTCTGCGTGAAGTTGGTGGCCGTGTTGGTGACCGCCACGGCCGCTCCGGGCCGGACCGCTCCTTCCGGATCGAGCACGATGCCTTCGATGACGCCGGTCGTGGCCTGGGACTGTGCCATGAGGTGGGGGACGAGAACGAGTGCCAGGACGAG
>JBOGJK010000542.1:0-6860 GCA_050745345.1 Thermoanaerobaculia bacterium | reverse complement strand
ACCTGAGCTTCCACCAGGTGGTGGACAGGGGGCGCCCGACCCTCGAGATGAGTCCCGGCGTGTTCGAGCAGCGGGCGGCGAGAGTCAAGCCGGGCGACGTCGCGACGATCATCTACACCTCGGGCACGACGGGCGAACCGAAGGGCGCGATGCTGACGCACTCGAACTTCGTCTCGAACGTGATCGCCTGCTGCGCCATGGTCCCGATCAGCAGCGAAAAGACGGCGATCTCGTTCCTTCCCCTCTCCCACGTCTTCGAGCGGATGCTCGACTACTCCTATCTCTACCGACACGCGTCGATCGCCTACGCCGAGTCGATCGACAAGCTCAAGGACAACCTGCTCGAGGTCAATCCGCACTGCTTCGGGGCCGTGCCGCGCGTCTACGAAAAGGTGCATGCCCGCATCCTGGAGCGGGTGGAAAAGGGGAGCGGTCTGAAGAAGAAGATCTTCGCCTGGGCGGTCTCCGTCGGAAAACAAAGGCTCGCCTTCGAGGAGCGCGGCGAGCCCGTGCCTTCGGGCCTCGCGCGACGGGCGCGCCTCGCCGACCGCCTCGTCTTCGCGAAGATCCGCCACGCGCTCGGCTCCCGGTTCCATTTCGCCGTGTCGGGGGGCGCGCCGCTCTCGCGCGAACTGGCGGAGTTCTTCCTCGGCGCCGGTGTCACGATCTACGAGGGATACGGCCTGACGGAGACCTCCCCCGTCATCGCCGTCAATGGCCCGAAGGCGTGGCGCCTCGGTACGGTGGGGCGTCCGATCCAGGGCGTCGAAGTCAAGATCGCCGGGGACGGCGAGGTCCTGACCCGCGGCCCCCACATCATGAAGGGCTACTACCAGAAACCGGCGGCGACGGCCGAGGCGATCGACGCGGAAGGGTGGTTCCACACCGGCGACATCGGGCGCCTGGACGCGGACGGGTTCCTGGCGATCACCGACCGCAAGAAGGACCTGATCGTGCTGGCCGGCGGCAAGAAGGCCGCCCCGCAGCCGATCGAGAACGAACTGAAGAAGTCGCCCTTCATCGGGGTCCCGATCGTGATCGGAGACCGGAAGAGCTTCCTGGCGGCGCTCATCGTCCCGAACTTCGACCGCCTGAAGGAGTGGGTGGCGGCGGGAGGGCTCGGCGTCAAATGGGAGGCGATCGATGCCGAGCCGGAGATTCGTCGGCTCTTCCAGCGGGAGATCGACGCCTACAACGCGGAGAAGCCCCACCACGAGCAGATCCGGGCCTTCGCGCTGCTCCCTGCGGACCTGACGATCGAGGACGGCTCGATCACGCCCACCCTCAAGGTCAAGCGGCGCATCCTGGAGAGCCGCTACCAGGCCCTGATCGAGGGGATGTACCAGGCGGCCGAAAAATCGCATGTCGCGTGAGGTCGTCGTCGTCGACGGCCTACGCACCCCCTACACGCGGGCGGGCACGCTCCTGAAGGACGTCCCCGCCCAAGAGCTCGGCCGCCTGGTCATCGTGGAGCTGCTGGCGCGCACGGGTTTCGATCCCGAGGAGCTCGATCAGGTCATCTTCGGCAACATCGCCGAGCCGCCCGATGCCGTCAACGTCGCCCGGGTCGCGGCCCTGCGCGCCGGTATCCCGCCCCGCGTGCCGGCGTACACGGTCAACCGGCTCTGCGGCTCGGGGCTGGAGTCGATCGTGGACGCGGCCTACCGGATCGCCGCGGGAGACGCCGACGCGATCGTGGCGGGGGGGGTCGAGTCGATGTCGAACATCCCGCTGCTCTATCCGAAGGAGGGGCGGGAAGTCTTCGCGGAGGTCTTCACCGCCAAGGACGTCCCAGGGCGGGTCGCGGCCGCCTCGAAGTTCCGCCCCAAGCACTTCAAGCCGGAAGTGGGCCTCCTGATGGGGCTGACCGACCCGGTCTGCGGCTTGAACATGGGGGAGACGGCGGAGGTGCTCGCCAAGGAGCACGGCATCTCGCGGGAGGAGCAGGACGCCTTCGCCCTGCGTTCGCATCAGCGGGCGGCGGCGGCCCGGGGGCGCCTGGCCGAAGAGATCGTGCCGGTGCCGGTCCCCCCCGATTACACGGAGATGGCCATACAGGACAACGGCGTGCGTGAGAACCAGACGCTGGAGGCGCTCTCGAAGCTGAAGCCCTATTTTGACCCTCGGTTCGGGACCGTCACGGCCGGCAACTCCTCGCAGATCACCGATGGCGGCGCGGCGACCCTCGTGATGAGCGCCCAGGCCGCCAGGTCGCGCGGCTACCGGCCGCTCGGAAGGGTCCGGGGTTTCGCCTTCGCTTCGCTCGAGCCGGAGCGGATGGGCCTGGGCCCCGCCGTAGCCGTGCCGATGGCCCTGGAGCGCGCGGGGGTGGCCTGGAAGGAGATCGGCCTGGTCGAGTTCAACGAGGCGTTCGCCGCGCAGGTGCTGGCCAACGCCCGGGTCTTCCCCTCGGCGGCATGGCACGCGAAGTACCGCACGAAGGGGCCGGTCGGCGAGATCGACTGGGAGAAGACCAACGTCAACGGCGGCGCGATCGCGCTCGGCCACCCGGTCGGCTCCTCGGCCAATCGCCTCGTGACGACGCTCTTGAAGGAGATGCGCCGGCGGGGAACGCCGCTGGGCCTCGCGACGATGTGCATCGGGGGAGGCCAGGGGGGCGCGATCGTCCTGGAGGCGCTGTGACCGCGGGGGCCTTCTCGATCGAGATCGGCGACGGCGGTCTCGGGACCGTGACCTTCGATCTGCCGGGAGAGAAGGTCAACAAGTTCTCGCGCGAGGTCTTCACCGAGCTGGCGGAGCTTCTGGTCCGCGTCTCCCGCGAGCCGCGCCTGCGGGGGTTGCTTCTACGCAGCGGCAAGCCGGACGTCTTCGTGGCGGGCGCAGACATCAAGGAGTTCGCGCAGATCGGCCCGGAGGAGGCGCGCAGAGGAGTCGAGCGCGGCCAGGCGATCTTCGAGCAGCTGGCCAGCCTGCCCGTCCCGACAGTCGCGGCGATTCACGGCGTCTGCCTGGGCGGGGGCACGGAGCTGGCGCTGGCCTGCGATTTCCGCGTGATGTCGGATGCCCCGAAATCGCGGATCGGCCTGCCGGAGGTGCGTCTGGGGATCTTCCCCGCGTGGGGCGGCTGCACGCGGCTGCCGAAGCTCGTGGGGCTCCAGGCCGCTCTGGACCTGATCCTGACCGGAAGGCAGCTCGACGCGCGCCGCGCGAGCAAGATCGGTCTCGTGGACGAGGCCGTCCCCGCGGCGATCTTCGAGGAGTTCGCGCGCAGGTTCGCCGCGGGAAAGCTCGGGGGCGGAAAGCCCCGCGGGCGGCGCCGGCCGTTGGACCTCGCCACACTGGCGCTCGAGGGCAATCCCGTCGGGCGGCGCCTGCTCTTCGCCAGAGCGCGCGAGGGCGTCGTCGAGCAGACGGGAGGCCACTATCCGGCCCCGCTCGAGGCGCTCACAGTCGTCGAGGAGAGCTACGGCAAGCCGGTCGCGAAAGGCCTCGAGACGGAGGCCCGGCACATCGGTAATGTCTTCGGCGGCCCGGTGCAGAGGAATCTGCTCTGGATCTTCTTCCAGACCGAGGAGATCAAGAAGGAGACGGGAGCCTCCGCCGCCTCCCGGCCGCGCCCCGTCGGAAGGGTCGGCGTGCTCGGGGCGGGCGTGATGGGAGGCGGCATCGCGCAGCTCGCCGCCGACAAGGGGATCCCGGCCCGCATGAAGGACATCGACCCGAAGGCGCTGGCGGGAGGCTTCGCCGCGGCCTCGCGCGTTTGGAAGGAGGCGCTTTCCAGGCGGCGGCTCACACCGCGCGAGATGGAGGGGAAGATGGCGCTGCTCTCCGGCACGCTCGACTACTCCGGTTTCGCGCAGTGCGACGTGACGATCGAGGCGGTCGTCGAGAAGCTCGCCGTCAAGCGCGCCGTGCTGAAGGAGTGGGAGGCCGTCGTGCCGCGCGAGGCGATCTTCGCTTCGAACACCTCGACGCTGCCGATCCGGGAGATCGCCGCCGGCGCCGTGGACGCGGGCCGCATCGCCGGGATGCACTTCTTCAACCCGGTCCACAAGATGCCCCTGGTCGAGGTGATCCGCGGCGAGCGGACCGGCGAGCAGACCGTCGCGACGGTCTTCGACCTCGCCAGGCGCCTCGGAAAGACGCCGGTCGTCGTGAAGGACTCGCCGGGCTTCCTCGTCAATCGGATCCTCGCGCCGTATCTCTCCGAGGCCGTGCGGCTGGTGAAGGAGGGGTGCCGGATCGAGGAAGTGGACCGTGTCATGACCGACTTCGGGATGCCGGTTGGCCCCATTGCGCTTCTCGACGACGTGGGGCTCGACGTGGCGGTCAAGGCGGGGGAGACGCTCCAGGCCGCCTTCCCGGACCGGATGAAGGCGGCGGGGGACGAGGCTCTGGTCGCCGCGGGACGGCTCGGGCGCAAGTCCGGCGGGGGCTTCTACGACTACGCGGGAGGCAGGCGCCGCGGCCCGGCGCGTGAGGCCTACGCGGCGCTCGGGGTCGAGCCCCCGGACACGCCGCCCGTCAAACGCGACACGATCGAGGCACGCCTCGTGCTGCCGATGGTCAACGAGGCGGCCTTCTGCCTCGAGGAGGGGGTCGTCCCGACGCCCGCCAAGCTCGATCTCGCCATGATCTTCGGCACGGGCTTCCCGCCCTTTCGCGGAGGGCTGCTGCGCCACGCCGACGCGGTGGGCCTCGACCACGTGGTCGCCTGGCTAAAAGAGCTCGCCGACCGGTTCGGGGCGCGCTTCCAGCCGGCCGAATCGCTGCGCGAGCTGGCCGAGGCGGGAGGCCGGTTCTATCCGGAGAGACCGGAGGTGACGTTTTGAAGAAGTCGGCAGTCGGCAGTCCGGAGGGAGACGCCAGGAGCAGCGCGGCGCCCGACGAAGAGGTCCTGCTCCAGTCCCCGATCCGCTCGCTCTTCACGGGCCGGGTGCCGGAGGACCTCCTCTTCCCGTTTCCCGAGGTCCCCGCCGGAGAGCGGGAGACCGTCTCGGCCTTCCTCGACTCCTTCCGCGCCTTCGCGCGCGACCACATCGACTCGCGGCGCATCGAGAGGGAGCACAGGATCTCCGACGAGGTCATCCGGGGGTTGGCCGAGCTCGGGGCCTTCGGCATGACCATCCCCGAGGTGTACGGCGGCTACGGCTTCTCGACCTCGGCCTACTGCCGCGTCATGGAGGAGATCGGGACGACCGACGCCTCCCTCGGAATCCTGATCGGCGGACATCAGTCGATCGGGATGAAGGGCCTCATCCTGTACGGCACGGAGGGGCAGAAGAAGAAGTGGCTCCCGCCCCTGGCGTCGGGAGAGATGATCGCCGCCTTCGCGCTGACGGAGCCGGAGGCCGGCTCGGACGCAGCCTCCATCAAGACCACGGCCGAGTACGACGAGAAGAGCGGTACCTTCCTGCTCAACGGCAACAAGCACTGGATCTCCAACGGCGGCTTCGCGAAGTTCTTCACCGTCTTCGCCCGCGACGTCAAGCTCGGCGCGAAAGACGCGCACCGAGGCATCACTGCCTTCGTCGTCACGAAGGACCTCCCGGGGGTGGAGCCGGGACGGGAGGAGCAGAAGCTCGGGCTCAAGGGCTCCTCGACGGTGCCGATCACGCTCACTAACGTGCGCGTTCCGGCCTTCAACGTCCTGGGGGCCCGCGGCCAGGGTTTCAAGATCGCCGTCGAGATCCTGAACACCGGGCGCACCTCGCTCGGCGCCGGATGCATCGGCGGGTCGAAGGCGATGATCCGCGTCGCCGCGCAGCACGCGACACAGCGGCGCCAGTTCGGGACGCGCATCGCCGAATTCGAGATGATTCGCGCCAAGTTCGCCCGCATGGTCGTCAACACGTATGCCCTGGAGTCGATGGTGTACCTGACGGCCGGGCTGATCGACCGGGGTCTGCCCGACTACTCGCTCGAAGGCGCCTGCTGCAAGATCTTCGGCACCGAGAGCTCCTGGCGGACGATCAACGACGCGCTCCAGATTGCCGGCGGCAACGGCTTCATGGAGGAGTACCCGTACGAGCGAGCCCTGCGTGATTCGCGGATCAACATGATCTTCGAGGGGACCAACGAGATCCTGCGGGCGCTCGTGACGCTCTCCGGGATGCGCGACGCGGCGGAGGACCTCAAGGAGGTGTCCAGAGCGCTCAAGGCCCCGCTCACGTCGCTCGGGGTCCTCTCCGACTACGCGGCCAGGAAGATTCGCGGCTACGTCGCGCCGGGCCGCCTCGAGAAGGCGGCGCCGGAGCTCCAGGAAGAGGGAGAGGCCGTCTGCAAGTACGCGGCGGCCGCGGCCGGGGCGGTCGAGACGCTGCTGCGCAAGTACGGCAAGGGGGTCCTCGGGAAGCAGTACCACCAGGACCGGCTCGCCAACGTGGCCATCGACCTGTACGCCTCCCTGGCCGTGATCTCGCGCGCGACCTCCGTCGTGTCGCGGCAGGGGATCGAGAAGGCCGCCGGGCAGGTGAGCCTCGCGAAGGCGTACGTCCGCGGGGCCAAGTATCGGATGGTCGGGCACCTGAAGGAGATGGACAAGAACCGGGACGCCGAGCTCACGGCGATCTCGGAGACGGCCTACGCGCGCCTCGAGTATCCCTTCAGCTATTGGGCGTAGTTCCCGCCCTTATTCCGAGGCGCTGCGCCGAAGAATCTTCTCCCCTATTTACACGGTACCGTTCTGATCGGATCCGATCCCCTGATCGCCTGCGCGCCAAAGGTTGTTCCTGTAAGGAAGGCTGCGGTAGCTCCACACAGAATGCCCGTGTCCCTCGGCCTGAAGTGAAGGATCATGTCGGTATCCCCGTCTCCGTCCACATCTTCCAGGGCGAAGCCTACCGGGGCCGCTTCAGTTCCATTTGCACCAAAGCGGACCGTGGCCGGGTTCACGGTGG
>JBOGJK010000541.1:0-2984 GCA_050745345.1 Thermoanaerobaculia bacterium | reverse complement strand
TTTCTCGGCGAACGAGCCTGCCCACGGCGCGCGCATCTACGTCCAGGGAACTGATGATGCGAGACCCCGAGCCATCTCGCCCGAGGGTTATCGCGCCTTCGACCGCAGCATCTCTCCCGACGGGAAGCTGGTCGCGGTCATCGGGCCCGACCAGAAGCAGTACCTCTACCCCGTCGAAGGGGGAGAGCCCTCGGCGATACCGGGTCTGGTCGCGGGGGACATCCCGGCGAGCTGGACTGCGGACGGACGTTCGCTTCTCATCGGCCGACGCGGCGAGGTCCCGCTGAAAGTCTTTCAGCTCGACCTGCGGACGGGACGCAAGGAGCTCTGGAAGGAGCTGATACCGCCCGATCCCGCCGGCATCACGACGATCGGAAGAGTCGCTGTGACGCCGGACGGTAAGTCCTACGCCTACTCCTATGTGCGAAGCCTGGCGGATCTCTACGTGGTCGAGGGCCTCAAATAGATGACGCACCCGGCGGGATCGAAGCTCGGACCCTACGAAATCCTCGCGCCTCTGGGCGCGGGCGGGATGGGCGAGGTGTACCGGGCGCGGAACAAAAGCTCGATCGCGATGTTGCGATCAAAGTGCTCCCCGAGTCCGTCGCATCGGATCCGGACACGCTTTCGCGGTTCGAGCGCGAGGCAAAGGCCGTGGCGGCACTCTCGCATCCCAATATCCTCTCGATCTTCGACTTCGGGACCCAAGATGGGATCGCCTACGCCGTCATGGAGCTTCTGGAAGGCGAGACGCTCCGAGGCAAGCTCGATACCGGACCGATCCCCCAGAAGCAAGCCGTGGACTACGCGCTGCAGGTCGCCAAAGGCCTCTCCGCCGCCCAGGGGCGTCGTCCACCGGGACTTGAAGCCCGAGAACCTCTTCGTCACCAAAGACGGCCACCTCAAGATCCTCGACTTCGGCCTGGCGAAGCGGGTCGATGCGGTCTCCCCGGACCAAGCGACGAGCGCGCCCACGGCATCGGGCTTCACGGAGCCCGGGACGGTCATGGGGACCCTGGGCTACATGTCGCCCAACCAGGTGAAGGGGCTTCCGGCCGATCACCGCTCCGATCTGCGGCGCTACCCCGAGGCCCGCGAAATTATCGACCGGGGGCTGGCGCTCGCGCCCACCAACCTCTGGCTGATCGAATGCAAGGCGATGACGTTCCTCGTCGAGGGTGACCTGCCAGGGGCCCGGGCTGCCCTCAGAGTGGCGGCGCAGGAGGTCGAGCCAACGGCGCTCGTGGCTTTCGTGGCGCAATACATGGAGCTCTTCGCCCCGTACTACGAGCACCAGCTCGCGCGCATCTACATGCTCGTGGGCGAGCCGGAGAAGGCGCTCGACAAGCTCGAAGCCGTCTTGAAAATCCCTTACTATCTCTCCCCCCGGCTGGCTCAAGATCGACCCCGACTTCGACCCGCTCCGCGGTAACCCCAGGTTCAAGAAGCTCGTCGCGGCTTGACACAATGACTAGCCATGACTAGTATATGGTCATGAAGAGCGTGGGCATTGCCGACCTGAAGAGCCGCCTGAGCGAGCACTTGCGCGAAGTGCGGCGGGGGCACTCGCTGATTGTGCTCGATCGCGCGACGGCGATCGCCGAGCTCGTCCCCTACCGAGGCGGCCGCCCCTCCCTCGAGGTCCGTGCGCCGCGCGCCGGGGCGACTTCCCTGCGCGGAATTCGGTTTCCACCGCCGCTGCGCCTGCGCTACGACGTCCTCGAGTACCTCCGCGCCGAGCGTCAGAACACGCGGTGATCGCCTATCTCGACTCTTCGGTCCTGCTGCGCAGGGTCCTCGGGCAGCGGGACAGTCTGGCGCAGTGGAAGAAGATCGAGGCCGGCGTGGCAAGCGCTTTGGTGGAAGTGGAATGCCTGCGCACGCTCGACCGGCTGCGTCTCGCCGAGAGCCTGGACGACCCGACCATCGCCCCTCGCCGGGAGGCGCTTTTTCGCGTCCTCGACGCGATCGAGCTCGTCGAGGTCACCCGCCCGGTGCTCGAGCGCGCCGCCCAGCCGATGCCCACCGCGCTCGGTACGCTCGACGCCATCCATCTCGCCACGGCGCTCCTGTGGCGGGAGCACTCCGGCGCCGCGGACCTCGTCATGGCGACCCACGACGCGGCGCTGGGCCTCGCGGCCCGGGCCAGCGGCTTGCGGGTCATCGGGCTCTGAAGCTCGATTAGAATCCCCGCGATCCGATGACGCTGTCCGCCGGAATGAAGCTCGGCCCCTACGAGATCCTCGCGCCGATCGGCGCGGGTGGGATGGGGGAGGTCTACCGCGCGAAGGACCCGCGGCTCGGGCGGGAGGTGGCGATCAAGGTGCTGCCTCCGACGTTCTCGCAGGACGCGGACCGTCTGCACCGGTTCGAGCAGGAGGCGCGCGCGGCGGGCATCCTGAACCACCCGAACATCACGGCGGTGCACGACATCGGCTCTGTCGAAGGGGCGCCGTACATCGTCACGGAGCTTCTCGAGGGGGAAACGCTTCGGAGCAGGCTGTCCACTGGAGCGCTGCCGATGCGCAAGGCGATCGATTATGCCGTCCAGATCGCCAGGGGTCTCGCGGCGGCGCACGAGAAGGGTATCGTTCATCGAGACCTTAAGCCCGAAAACCTGTTTCTCACGAAGGACGGCCGGGTCAAGATCCTCGATTTCGGCCTCGCCAAGCTCAAGCAGGCCAAAGACGGCGGCTCTCAGACGGACCTTCAGACGGTCTCCGAGACCGAACCCGGCGTCGTCCTCGGCACGATGGGCTACATGTCGCCCGAGCAGGTGCGCGGCAAGCCCGCCGATGCCCGCTCGGACATCTTCTCCTTCGGGGCGATCCTGTACGAGATGCTGTCGGGTCAGCGGGCGTTCCGGGGGGACACGGCGGCCGACACGATCACGGCGATTCTCTCCAAGGAGCCGTCCGATCTCTCGCAGACCAACAAGGAGATTCATCCGGGGCTGGAGCGGATCGTGCGGCACTGCCTGGAGA
>JBOGJK010000540.1:0-3588 GCA_050745345.1 Thermoanaerobaculia bacterium | reverse complement strand
TGGCGGCGTTGACGACCACGGGATCCGGCATCGGGTACTTCACAAGCTCGGGATCGTCGAAGCCGAACCCGAGCACTTCGAGTGAGACCGGCGGATAGATCGGATTCTTCTATAGGTTGCGCACGCGAACCAGCTCGTCGAGGCGAGAACCAGGGCGAGGTCGCAAACCCGCTTCACTTCCCTTCCTCGACCATCCCTTCGACCCTGTATCGGATGGCGGGGACCTCGGTCGGGTCCGTGAACTGAAACTTCACGACGACCGGCCCGGTCTGCGCTCCGGGCGAGAGTGACTCCAGGTTCCCCAGCGCGCTCGAGAAATCGAAGAGCGCGCCCTCGCCCCTCTTTCCGTTCGGGGAGTTGACGACGTAGACGGGTGGATACGGGTACTTGAAGATGTCGGGATCGTCCAGATCGAACCCCAGGATCTCCAGCGTGATCGGCGGATAGATGGGCTGCTTCGAGACGTTGGTGAGCCGTATGGGGATCTCCGCCTCCTTGCTCCCCTCGTCGTACCGCGACGGATCGAAGACGAGCTCCACGCGCGAGTCGATGGCGGCCTTGACGCGGGTCGGGGGCGCCTTGGGGGCGGCGGCCGCGGCCAGTTTCTCGCCGGGCGCCGCGGGCTTCTCCTGTGGCGGCGTGACCACCGAAACGGACGCCGAGTAGATATGGAAGGTTCCCGTCCGGGAGTCCGCCCAGAACGGATGAAACACGCCGTCCTTGTCCGGCGCCAACCCCATGTAGTCGCCACCGCTCTTCCACCGGCTCGCCGCCGAGACGAGCGACAGGTATACCGTCTCCTTGTGCTTCCCGGCCAAGACCCCGAATTTCATGTTCCCCGGCCCGGCCGGCGTCGATGGATCCGAGGAGATCCGCACCGGCGACAGGAAGGTCTTCCCGCCGTCCAGGGACGCCGAGAAGTACTGGTGGTACTGCGATCCGTCCTTCACATGGCGCGTGTCGAACCAGGTCACGCCCACGACGCCGTCCTTGTTGACCGCGACGACGGGCTGATACTGGTACGCCTCCGCCGGAGCATTCGCGTCCACGGGCACCGGCTCCGACCAGTGCAGCCCCCGGTCCTCCGACCGCGAGAAGAGAACCCTCAGTCGGCCGTGGCGCGCATCCGGCCAGGCCGTGTAGATGCGGTCCTTGAAGTCCTTCGACCGATAGTCGGCGGCGAGCGAGAGGAATCCGCCGAGACTCCGTCCGACCTTGTCGTCGAAGTCGTACCACATCGTTTGAACCTTCCGGGGCGATCCGAACGAGACGCCTCCGTCGGTCGAGAGGACGACCCACGCGGTGCTGGAGACCTTGCCGGTCGTCTTGACCTTGTCCGGCAGGAACTCGAAGTCGGCGTACGGCAGAACGAGCGCCCCGTCGGACAGGACCATCGGGTTGACCTCGTTGATCCCGATCTTGCCGCCGCCGTTGGCTGCGTCGACCGGCCCGATCCACGTCTTCCCGTCGTCCTCGGAGCGAAAGACCCCGACGATGTACTGGGGGTAGGGACCGTAGAGGACGCCGATGTAGATGCGGCCGGAGTACTTCCCGGTCGTCTGGTCCACCGTTATCTGCTCGTGGTCGTACGAATAGCCGAGATCCGCCGGCTTGCCCCAGCTCAGGCCGCCGTCCTCGGAGCGGTAGACGTAGAGTCCGGCGCGCGTTCTGCCGGTCTCGTCCTTGACGAAGGCCAAGCCGCTGAAGATCGCCGTGCCCTGGGGCGTGAACGCGACGTATGGATCGGCGCTTCCCCACTCGACCTGCTCGGCGAACTCGCTCGCCTTCCAGGTCGCTCCGCCGTCCACCGTCGCGTAGGCGCGGTTGGCCGTGCCGCCGGCCGGGCGCGTGTACGTGATCGCGCCGCCCACAAGATTCTTCGCGTTCTTCGGATTGGCCGCAAGCACCAGCTCGACGTGCGGAAAGTCCCCGTCCCGCGACACCAGCATGTTCGGCCCGACGACGATCTTCGGCGCCTCGGCTCCGGCCGCCAGGCTGACCGCGAGCAAGCCGACGCCGACGGGGAGCGCGGATCGCAGAGGTCCTCTCACTTCTTTCCCTCCTTCTTCGCGACGAAGCCGGTAATCTCGGTGCCCAGATGAAAATCTGTCTTCACGGGAGACTCGGCCTGGAGCCGCCAGACGACCGCGTCGGTGACGGCATCCGGCTCGAGAGCCTCCAGATCCCCGAGCGCCTTCGAGTAATCGAAGGTGGCTCCGACGCCCCGCTTGCCGTTGGCGGAGTTCAAGAACGCGGGCGCGTTGATCGGCTCGCCGGACTTGACGGTATAGGGATGCGCAACCTCTTTGATCTCGACGGTGAACGGCGGATAGAGCGTCTCCTTGGAGACGTTCTTCAGACGGACCGGGAGCAGGACCTCGCGCTTGTCCTGGTCGTAGCGGATGGGATCGAAGGCGAGCGTGATCTGCTCCGAGAGCGCGGCTTTCTCGAGGGCAGGGGCCTTGGCCGCCGCGGGCTCGGTCGAGACGCGGATCGCGGCGGTGTAGAGCTGGTAGGTGCCGCTTCGCCCGTCCGCCCAGAACGGACGGAACGTGCCATCCGCGGCCGCCGTCATGCCGATGTAGTCGCCGCCGTTGGGCCAGCGCGAAAGGCCAGAGATCAGGGACACGGTCACCAGGCCCCGGTCCGTTCGGACAAAGGGCCCCGGCCGCAGGTTGCCCGCGCCGAACGGCCGCGAGGTCTCGCTCGAGACACGAGTCTTGGGAAGGAAGGTCTCGCCGCCGTCGACGGACGCCGTGAAGTAGACATCGGACCGGTCGCGCTGAGGGAACGCCTCCGTGCTGTAGAAGAACACGCCCAGCACGCCATCGGGATTGACGGCGACCATCGGCAGGTACTCCGACGCGGAGGCCGGCGCGCCGGGGTCCACCGGCTTCGGCTTGCTCCAGGTCGCGCCCCGGTCGCTCGAGCGACTGAAGAGCAGCCGGAATCGGCCGCCGTCGAGCTCCGTCCAGGCGGCGTAGATGCGGTCCGGGAACTTCCCTCCGGGATCCACCGCGAAGACGGGCCCGCTGATCCCGTCCACGCGGCCGCTCTTCTGCTGCTCCCGCATCGCCTTGAGGCCGCCGAAGCGGACCTCGGCGATCGGCCGGCGCGGTGAGAACGTGACGCCGCCGTCGGTCGAAAAGGAGAAAACGGCCTTCCAGGTCGAGGCCTCCTTCTCGATCGCGTAGTTGGGGTACTCCATCATCGGGATGAAGAGAGCCCCGTCGGAGAGCACCAGCGGGTTGTACGCCGCGAGACCCCGGCCGTCGCCCTTGGCGACCTCGACCGGACCGATGAACGAGCGCCCGTCGTCGGACGACCGGAAGAGGACAACCCGCCGCCTCATGATCAGGTCCTCGAGCTCTTTGGACCCCTTCTGATCGGTCTCGTCGATGATGTAGACGCGCCCCGCGTACGTTCCGTTGGTGTAGTCGGTCACGAGCATCTCGTGATCGTGGCCTCGCCCGAGGGAAATCGCCTTGCTCCAGGTTTTCCCGCCGTCCTCCGAGCGGTAGAAGTTCATTCCGTTCGAGAGACCGACGAAGTAGGCGGTCCCGGTCGCCCCGAATCCGACCTGCGGGT
>JBOGJK010000539.1:0-1663 GCA_050745345.1 Thermoanaerobaculia bacterium | reverse complement strand
CCCGGAGGGAGGACGCTCGCATCATGCCACCGCGAGAGAGAGAATTCAATGGCGATGCGCGCGACGTTGATCGCCGCCGGCACGCTGCTGCTCGCGGCCGGGCTGCTGTGGCCGCTTCTCTCACGCTACGCGGGAAGGCTGCCGGGCGACATCCTCGTGCGCCGGCCGGGCTTTGCCTTCGCCTTCCCGATCGTCACGTGCCTGCTGCTGTCGATCCTCCTCTCGCTGCTCCTCTGGCTCTTTCGGCGATGAGCCGGCGATCCGGGACGGTGCTGCCGGCGCGGGAAGCACCCCTTCTCGGGGACCTTCCGAAGGGAGGGCCGGGCCGGCGCCCGGCCTAATCCCCGTCCGGCCAGCGTCGCTCGGCCGCCTCGGTCACCAGCACGATCTTGCCGTGCTGTCGCCCTTCCTCCAGCCGCTCGTACGCCTCGCGGGCCCGCGCGAGCGGAAAGACCCGGTCGATGCGCGGGCGGAGCTTCCCAGAGGCGACGGCCGTGAGCAGCGCGCGAAACTCGCGGTCGTTGGCCATGGTGGAGCCGACAATCGAGATCTGCTTCCAGAAGAGGAGGCGGATTTCCTCCCGGGGGTTCGGTCCCGTGGTCGCGCCGCAGGTGACGATGCGCCCTCCCTTGGCGACCGCCCGCAGGGAGGTATGCCAGGTCTTCTCCCCGACGCTGTCCACGACCACGTCGACGCCGCGCTTCCCGGTGGCCGAGCGAACCGCCTTGGCGACGTCCTCCTTCCGGTAGTCCAGGACGAGCTCCACGCCCGCACCGGCGAGAAAGGCGGCCTTCTCCTCGCCCGAAGTCGTCGCGAAGACGCGCGCGCCCAGGAGGAGCGCGATCTCGACCGCCGCGCCGGCGACACCTCCTCCCGCGCCGTGGATCAGGACCGTCTCGCCGGGACGCACGGCGCCGCGGCCGACGATCATGCGCCAGGCGGTCTGGTAGACGAGCGGGAAGGCCGCCGCCTGCTCGAAGGACAGCGGCGCCGGGATCGGGAAGACGTTGCGCGCGGGCACGACGATTTTCTCGGCGAAGGTGCCGGGCGCGTGCTCGCCCAGAATCCCGTAGCGCACACAGAGGCTTTGCTCCCCCCCGCGGCAGAACTCGCAGGCGTTGCAGAAGAGGCCCGGCTGCAGGAGCACCCGGTCGCCTGGCGCGAGGCCCTCGACACCCGGGCCCGCGACCTCCAGGATCCCTGCGCCGTCGGCGCCCGGGATCTGCGGAAGCGTCACGCCGGGCACGCCGTTGCGCACGAAAAGATCGAGGTGATTCAGGGCGGCCGCGCGCAGGGCGACCCGCACCTCGCCGGGGCCGGGCTCCGGGTCCGGCCGCTCGCCGTACCGCAGGACATCGTTGCCGCCGTGCTCGGTGAGGAAGATGGCTTTCATCGGTGAGCGTGAATCGTAAACCGTAAACCGAGTCGGCTTCTGCGTCCCTCGGTTCCCGGTTCACGGTTCCCGGTTCCCGCCTCCCGGTTCACGGTTCGCGGTTCCCGGTTCTCAGTCCAGATACCCGAGCGACTTCAGCTTCTCCAGATACTCCCGGTCGCTTGTGCGCCGCGGCAGGCCGGCCGGCGCGATACGCGGTCCGTAGGTCCCGACGGTCGCCGTTTCGAGGGTCCCGGGAGCAAAGAGGGCCGCGACCGGGCGGCCCGGCAG
>JBOGJK010000538.1:0-1587 GCA_050745345.1 Thermoanaerobaculia bacterium | reverse complement strand
GAGATAGGTCGTGTAGAGGATCGCCGTGTCGCCGTAGGCGCGGATCTCGGTCTTCGGGAACTCTAGGCGCCGCAGGCGCCCACCGCTGTTTGCGAAATCGGCGGCCGAGGCGAGGGCTCCCGCCCGATCCAGCCAGGCCTCCTCGCCGGCGTTGATCGCGACGAGGTCTTCGGGTAGCAGGCGGCCAAGCGCCTCCCCGTCCCCTGCGAAGAAGCTCCGCCAGACCGCTTCGCGGTCGGCGAGCAGCTTCGCCTGCTCCGGCGCCGAGAGGGGCTGCGGCTGCTGGCTTCGCGTCTCCAGGGCGTCGGGGTGCCGGGCGACCTGGGAGGCGACCTGCTCCCACTCGCCCCGGAAGCGGCGGTAGATGTCGATCACGCGCAGCGTGTCGGGAAGGCGCGCGCCCCCCTCGAGCGCGATCTCCAGGTCCGCAACGTAGTTGACGATGCCCATCTCGCCGTAGAAGAGGGCGTCGAGCTCGCGGAAGGACCAGCGCTCGATGCACGCGCTGCCGCCGAGAAAGCCTTCGGCCTCCCGCATGTAGGCGTCGATGCCCCGTAGCACGCCGCGCGAGCCGGTGAGAAAGCCGCGCCAGTCGGCGGTATGGGTTCGCCGCACCTCCTGCCGGTCCTTGCGCTGGTAGGCCTGGAATATCCGTTCGATGTGCGAGCGGATGGCGGCGACGTCGGCGGGGCGGCGGTCGCCGGGCTCGGCATGGCCCCCGGACGCGGTCCCCGCGAGGGCGAGGAGAAAGAGGCCGATTGGGAGTGTCATGGGATCCCTCCTCCGTCGGAAGGGACCCTACCGCCGGCGGTCCGGCGCCGCTTGCCTTTTCTTGCGATTCTCGGCGCCTTCGCCGCTTCAGGCGCGCAGGCGAGAGGGAGAGGCGCCGAAGGCCCGGCGAAACTGCCGGATGAAGTGGGAGAGGCTCGAGAAGCCGGTCTCGAAACAGGTCTCGGTGACGCCGCGGCCCTGCTCCAGCGCCTGGCGCGCCCGCCGCAGCCGGACCCCGAGCAGGTAGCGGTGCGGGGGCGCGCCGGCCAGCTGCCGGAAGACCCGCGCGAAATGGAAGGGGCTCATGCCGGCCTCCCGGGCCAGGCGCTCGAGTGGCATCGGCTCGGCGTAACGCTCCTCCAGCACCTGCCGCGCCCGTTCGACACGGCGGGCATACCAGGAGAGCTGCTCGGGCCGGAAGAGCCGCGACGGGCCGCCGGACTGCGCCTCGGCCACCGCGCCGAGCAGCTCGAGCGCGCGGCCTTCCAGGGCGAGAGGCTCCTGGCGCGCCGTCTGGTCCGCGAGCAGCCGCAGCCTCATGTAGGCGAGCCGGTTGGTGGCCCGGACCGCCGGGCCGAGGGAGAGAGGCCCGGCCTGCTCGGCCAGTGACGGGTCGGAGAACTGGACCGACAGGCAGACGTCCTCCGGAAACTCCTCGCGGTGGCGGCATCGGTAGGCGAGACCCGGCCTCTCCACCAGGACCATTCCCGGGCAGAAGCGCTCGCCGCGGCGCCAGGCCTCGAGTTCGAAGGCGCCGCGCTCGACGAAGCTGATGGAGAAGGCGGCGGAGGTCTCCTCGGGCGGATCGCGGTGGGG
>JBOGJK010000537.1:0-3871 GCA_050745345.1 Thermoanaerobaculia bacterium | reverse complement strand
GCCCTGCGCTACGGGGCGCCCCCGCACGGGGGGATCGCGCTGGGGCTCGACCGGATCTGCGCGATCGCGGCGGGCGCGGCGTCGCTGCGCGAGGTGATCGCGTTTCCGAAGACGACCTCGGGCCTCTGCCTGATGACGCGCGCGCCGGCGCTCGTGCCCCGGGAGCAGCTCGAGGAGCTCGGCCTCGGGCCCCCTTCCCCCCGGCCGTGACCGACGACGCGGCCGAGCCGATCGCGCTCGACGCCGGCGGGGGGAGAGAGACCCGGATCTTCCTCGGGCACGGCCTGCTCCAAGAGGCGGGCCGGAGGCTCTTCTCCGCCTCGGGCCGGTTCCTGCTCGTCTCACCCGAGCCGGCACGCGCCGCGGCCGAGGCGATCCGACGGTCCCTGGGAGCGAGGCTGCTTGCCGACATCGCGCTCGACGACCGCGAGGAATCGAAAAACCTCCAGACGATCGCGGCGGTCGCGGATCGGGCGCTCGCCGCGGGCCTGCGGCGGGACGACGCCTTCGTGGCGGTGGGAGGGGGAGTCGCCTGCGACGTCACGGGCTTTGCCGCGGCGATCCTGCTGCGCGGGGTCGCGTGGAACGCCGTGCCGACGACGACGGGCGCGATGGCCGACGCCGCGATCGGCGGAAAGACGGGCGTCGACCATCCGGCGGGCAAGAACCTGCTCGGGGCGTTTCACCCTCCGCGAGTTGTCCTGATCGACCCGTGCGCCGCCGCCACTCTTGCCGAGCGCGATTTTCGGGCGGGACTGGTGGAGGCCTTCAAGGCGGCCTGGATCGCCGACGCCTCGCTTGCCGGGCGCGCCGCGGCGTCGCTTCCCCGGATCCTCGCGCGGGACGAGAGGGCTCTGCTCGACCTGCTCGGCGGGGCCGCGCGGGTGAAGGCCTCCATCGTCTCCACCGATTTGCGAGAGGGAGGGCGGCGGCGCCTGCTCAACTTCGGGCACACCCTCGGACACGCCCTGGAGGCGGCGGGCGGCTACCGGGACCTGAAGCACGGGGAGGCGGTTGCCTGGGGGATCGCCGCCGCCCTCGAGATCTCGAAACGGCGCTGCGGCCTGCCGGATACCGACGTCGCGGCCGTGCGCGGCGTGCTCTCCCGCCTGGGGCCCTTTCCGGAGCCCCGGCGCGATCCGGCCGTCATTTCCTCCTTCCTCGAGCGGGATAAGAAGGCGACCGCGCACGGGATTGCCGCCGTCCTGCTCGAAGAGCTCGGGCGGGCCCGGGTCGAGGAGTCGGTTGCGCCGGCAGAATGGGTCGCGGCGGCGGCTATAATGTCTCTCAAGTGAACATAACCCGAGGGCGGTCTCGGATCCGCCTCTTTGTGCTCCTTTCGAGCGCCCTGGTCGTCGTGTCTCTGGCGCCGCTGCTGGTGTCGGACGCCGTGCTCATCCGGCGCAACCGCCGGGCGCTGGAAACCCTCGAGGAGAAGTACCTGACGCGTTCCTCCTCGGCCCTGGCCGACCGGCTGTCGGCCTACTACGCGTCGGTCTCCGCGCAGCTTTCGAACACCGCCGAGAGGATGCGCTTGGCCGCGCACCTGACGGGCCGGGACCCCTTCACTTCCGCCGAAGGGCCCCGGATGCTCGAGAGCGCTCTGGGCGGCCAGAAGTCGCTTCTGGCGCTCCGGGGGGTCAACCTCGAGGGCCTGGGCAGCTTCGCGGGGCCGGACGCCGGCGCTGCGCAGGTGGACGAGGAGTTCCGCCGCGGCTTCGAGGCGGCTCGCCGGGGAGAGCGCTACTCGGGCAAGCCCTTCTGGGCGCCTTCGCTCGGCCCCGTGGCGGTCCTCGCCGTGCCGGTCGCCGACGCGTCGGGAGGACGGCTGGGCGTGGTCGAGGCGCTCGTTTCCTGGGGGCCGATCCTGCAGGAGTTTCTCGGAGAGGAGCGGCGCGAGGTCCGGGCGACCCTGGTGGACCGTCGGGGGGCGATCCTCTTTCCGCTCTCGCCGGGCCTGGAGACTCGCCGCCACCCGTCGACACTCGTCGCCGACTTCCTCCGGTTCCCGGCCCGCGTGACGCGCTCCGAGTCGACGCGGCGGGGCGCGGTTCTCGCTTCGATCGCCCCGGTCGGGGAGCCGGACTGGGGAGTCTTGCTCGAACGCGACCTCGACCTCGCCTTCGCCTCGGTGAATCTGATGGTGCGCGATACGGTGGTCTGGAGCGCCGTGGCACTGGCCGGCGCGCTCCTGTCCGGTATCGTGTTCGCGCGCCGCCTCTCGGAGCCGATCGCCAAGCTCGCGGCCTCCACACGCGCCATCAGCGAGGGAGAATACGGCGCCATTGTCCCGGTGGGCGGCGCGGCCGAGATCGCGGCCCTGTCGGTGAGCTTCAACCGGATGAGCGAGTCGATCCGCGACGCCTTCGAGAGAGTCCAGCGGGCGGCGCGGGAAAACCGCGAGCTCTTCCTCTCCTCGATCCGCGCGCTGGCCGAAGCGATCGACGCCAAGGACCCGTACACCCGCGGCCACTCCGAGCGGGTCGCGCGCTACGCCTCGGCGGTCGCGGAGGAGATGGACCTGACCGCCGAGGAGGTGGAGAAAGTCCGCCTCGCCGCGCTCCTGCACGACGTCGGCAAGATCGGTGTCGACGACCGGATCATCCGAAAGCCCACGGCGCTGACCGAGGAGGAGTTCGAGGTCATGAAGACGCATCCGGCCAAGGGCGCCGCCATCATGGGGGCGATCCCGCAGCTGGCCGACGTCATTCCGGGCATGAAGCACCACCACGAGAAGTGGGAGGGGGGAGGGTACCCCGACGGCATCCAGGGGGAGCAGATCCCGATGCAGGCGCGCATCGTGACCGTCGCCGACACCTTCGACGCGATGACGACGACGCGCCCCTACCAGAAAGCGATGGAGATCGGCTACGTCGTGGAGCGGATCAAGAGCTTTTCGGGGGTGCGCTACGATCCCGTCGTGGTCGGAGCGTTTCTGCGCGCGTACGCCCGGGGCAAGCTGGTTCCCCCGCCGCGCGAGGAAATCGTGGAACCGCCCGAGGAGCTGGTCACTCCTCTCCGGCGGGCTCTTTGAGCCGCCGCGCGTTCACGATCGCGGCCGCCGTCGCGCTCGCCGCCGCGGGTGCCGGCTGTTCCAGCACACCGAAACCGGAGAAGACGTCGGCCGAGGTCCTCTTGAACGAGAGAATGGCCGCGGTCCTCTTGCGAGAGGGCCGGGTGCTGGAAGCCGAGCGCGCGTACCGCGAAGTCTTGAAGGACGACCCCAACAACCCCGACCTCCACGACGGGCTGGGCTCGACGCTGCTCATGCAGGGTCGCGTGAAGGACGCGCTGGACTCGTTCGACCGCGCCGTGAAGATCTCCTCCAGGAGGGCGAGCTTCCGCATCAACCGCGGTCTCGCCTATGTGGAGCTCGGCCGGTATGGCGACGCCGAGGAGGACTTTCGGGTTGCCGACGCCTCGACGATCCCCGAGGACCGCCTCGCCGCGGCGATCAACCGCGGGCACCTGCGCCAGATCCAGGGAGACTACACGGGCGCCGAGGAGCAGTTCTCCACCGCGCTCGCCCGCGACCCGGCCTCCTACCCGGCGCACATCGGGCGCGGCGTCGCGCGTGAGGCCCGCGGGGACCTGTCCGCCGCGGCGGAGGACTACCTGGAGGCCGTGCGGCTGCAGCCGAGGAGCGCCGAGGCGAATCTGCGCCTGGGGCTGACGTTGCTGGAGCTGAAGAAGGGCTCCCTCGGCTGCCGCTATCTGCAGCGAGCGGTGGAGCTCGATCCCACCGGCGACGTCGGCAGCAAGGCGCGGCTGGTACTGGACTCGACGCCGTCCCCCTGCGATCAGCCGGCGGCCCCGAAGGCCGGCTAAAGGAGCCTGTCCGAGTCATTCCCTACTGCGCGCGGCGATGCTC
>JBOGJK010000536.1:0-4444 GCA_050745345.1 Thermoanaerobaculia bacterium | reverse complement strand
TCGCCGAGCTCGTCGAGCGCGACCTCGACCTTGAAGACCTTGATCTTCTCGACGAGCTCGGCCGAGGGGGAGACGAAGCCGACCTTGCCGGTGAAGACTTTCTGGGGGTAGGCGTCGAGCGTCACGCGGACCGGCTGTCCGACGTGGACCTTTGCGATATCCACCTCGTTCAAGTTGACGCGGATGATCAGCGACTTCAGGTCCGCGACGGCAAAGAGGACCGTGCCGGCGTTGAAGGAGGAGACTCCCGAGGTGACCGTCTCACCCAGTTCAACGCCCCTCTTGATGACGACACCGCTCATGGGCGAGGCGACACGCGCTTTCTGCGAGGCCGCGTTGCCGGAGATCGGGATGCCGCGGTCCTCGACGATCTGGTAGCGCATCCGCGCCGCCTTCAGGTTCTGCTCCGCCTGGTCCCTCTTGATCTGCATCGCGCGGAATGTGTCGTGACCAACCAGTCCCTGCTCGAAGAGCGCCTTCTGGAGTCCGAACTCGCGCTCGGCGTCCTGCAGCTTCAGCTCGGACTCCCGCACACCCGACTGGACCTCGGAGAGCGACTGCGCCTGGTTGACGTCCGGCTCGATCTCGGCCAGCACGTCCCCGGCTCGGACCACGGCGCCTTCCCGGACGCGCAGCCCGATCACGCGACCCGAGACGGCCGACTTGACGTCCACCTTGGTCACGGGATCCACGACCCCGACCTCGCTGACCGAGACCTGGAGGTCCTCGGCCTGGACCTTGCCGAGGCGAAACGGACTCGACTCCGCCTTGGGGTCCCCCTTCTCCTTGCCCCGCGTGGCGGCGACCGCCCCGGCCGCGACGACCGCGATCAGAACGACCCAGACCCACCGCTTCTTGTGCATGAAAAACCTCAAAAACCTTCGAAAAGCCCCGGGGGGGCGCGATTGCGACCCAGTTTCCGACATCTCTTTCGGCCGGCCTACCCGCTGGCCTTCCTCTCTTACGGATCTCCCACCCGAATGTTCCCCGGCGGTCAGGTCTTGATTCTCGAATCGACAGCGGGAAGGTAAAGATTCGAGACCTGACCCCGAGGATAATCCGCCCCGTGGCGAGCGGTTCGGACACGGGCCGGTTCTCGGTGCGCCGCCTGCGGTCGGCCCTGTCTCTCTGGCGCGCCTCGATCCGGGGCACGGACCTGCTCGTCGCGGGCTTCTTCGTGGCGTCGTCGTTGGGCCTCGGCGCCTATCTGCTCGCGCGCGCGCAGGCGCCTGCGCACCTCGCCTTCGCGGAGCGGGCGCAGCGCTTCCAGGCGGAGATCACCGAGAGGCTTTCGATGCCGAAGGAGGATCTGGCCACACTCCAGAGCTTCTTCGAAACTTCGGGAAGGGTGACCCGCCGGCAGTTTCACTCCATGACCGATTCGATGCTGGCGCGCCACCGGATCGTCTATGCGCTCGAATGGCTTCCCCTGGTCCGCGGGAACGAGCGTTTCTTTTACGAGGCCGAGGCGCGCGCCGCGGGCCTGACGGACTACCGCTTCTGGGAGGCGGGCCCGGACGGCAAGCCGCGCGAGGCCGCCGAGCGCCCGTACTACGTTCCGATCCACTACATGGAGCCGCCCAACGCCCTGGCCCTCGGTTTCGACATCGCGGCCGAACCCGGCCGCTGGCGCAATGCCGAGGCGGCGCGCGACTCGGGCCTGATCGTGGCCTCGCGCCCCTTCGTGTTGATCGAGGACCTCGGCAAGCCGGACGCCTCGCCCTCGATCGCGCTCTACGCGCCCGTGTATCTCGAGGGCGATCCCGGATCGGAGCCGGCGCGCCGCGCCTCGATCTCCGGCTTCGTGATGGCGATCTTTCGCGTGGCGCCTCTGGTGCAGGTCGCCGCGGCGGCGGCGGATGCCTCCGGTCTCGGCTTCGCGCTCTCGGACGTCGAGTCGCGGGGAGCGCCGCCGATGGTGGAGAGGCCGGGGCGGGTGGCCGCCTCGCCGCGCCGGGCCGGCTTCGAGCTCGACTTCCCCGTCGAGTGCGCCGATCGCGTCTGGACCCTCAACGTCTTCGCGCTTCCCGATGCCTTCCTGCCCTCGAAGCGCGCCGCCGTCGCGGCCGCCTTGGCCGGCGCGGTCGCCGCGCTGCTGGGGCTCGTCATGGTGACTTCGCTGCGGACCATTTCGCGGCTGCGCCGGCAGGCGGAGAAGGTCGGGCCATACCGCCTCGTCGCGCGCCTCGGCCACGGCGCGATGGGCGTCGTCTGGGAGGCGCGCCACGCGCTGCTGCGGCGGCCGACGGCGATCAAGCTGCTCGCGCCCGGCACGGAGGGGGAGCGGGCGCTGGCGCGGTTCGAGCGGGAAGTCCAGCTCACGGCCGGTCTGACGCACCCGAGCACGATCGCGATCTACGACTACGGCCGCACGGCCGACGGCGTCTTCTATTACGCGATGGAGCTGCTTCGGGGCATCAACCTGCAACAGCTCGTGTCCGTCGATGGGCCGCTGCCGCCGGCGCGCGTCGTGCACCTCCTGCGGCAGGCGTGCGGCGCGCTCGCGGAGGCCCACGCGGCGGGCTTGATCCATCGCGACATCAAGCCGGCCAACCTGATGATCTGCGTCTATGGCGGCATCCCCGACTTCCTGAAGGTCCTCGACTTCGGGCTCGTCAAAGACATCGGCGCCGTGGAACGGGCGCCGGATGGGGAGGCGGCGGCCGAGCACGGCGACGCCACGCTCTCGCAGGATGGGTCGCTGCTCGGAACGCCTCTCTACATGGCACCCGAAGGGATGAGCGATCCTTCCCGGGTGGATGTGCGCGCGGACCTCTTCGCGCTCGGCGCGGTCGGGTACTTTCTGCTGACCGGCCGCTCTCCCTTTCCGGGTCGCACGGCGATCGAGGTCTTCTCGAAGGAGCGGCAGGGACCGCCGTCCTCTCTCTCGAGCGCTTCCGCGCATCCCGTGCCGGCCGCGCTCGACGAGGTGGTCCGCCGCTGCCTGGCCTTCGACCGGGAGGAGCGGCCGGCCTCGGTGGAAAAGCTCGACGCGATGCTCGAGCCGTGCGCCGCCGCGGCGCCGTGGAGGCCGGAGGATGCCCGGGCGTGGTGGCGGGACCGGGGGCCGACTGGGCTCGCGGCGGCTCGCGCCGAGCGAGAGGAGGCGGGGCAGGTGCTGTTCCTCTCCTCCGACTCCCGCTTCCGGAGCTGACGCCCGGGGCCGGCGGGCGGCTCGCGGGAAGGGCGCGGACCCCCCGGGGGCCGCAATAGAATAGGGACAACCGACGCGAGGTCCGAAATGTTGAACGTGGACGGCGCCTTCGACCGAATCGGCTCGGCTCTCCGGCAGATGGGATACGCCCTCGCGAAGGAGGAGAAGCCTCCAGACCCCTCCGGGGACCGGCTCGCGGTCTTCAGCTCGCCGGACATGTCGGTGCGCGTCTGCTGGTCCGGCAAGGCGCGGCTCCTGACCCTCCAGGTGGAAGTCGATAGCGAATGGGTCGAGTTCGCAAGGCGCGGCTTCGGCCCCAAAGGGCTCGAGAACACCGCGGTCGAGGCGCTGGTTCGCGCGATCCGCCGCGAGGTCAGCGAGACCTCGACCGACCCGGGCTGATCGGGAGCCTCCCCGGGTTCGCCTCCCCCTAGCCGGAGAGTCAGCCGCACCGGCAGCGAAGATCGGAGAGCTCCTGAATGGGAAACAGGAGCCCGCGAAATCGCAAGGTGGGGAATGCGTTATCATCAAAGGTGAGAAGAGACGCAGATGTCGAAAGCAACCGCCCGGAAGGGCAAGACCAGCAAGAAGAACTCGGCCAAGAGCGGTCGGATCTCACTCTCGATCCGACGTCCGCGGTCGAGGGGCGAAGACCGCCTCGACGGCGAAGCCGCTTTGAAAGCTCTAAGGGAATCTGCCGAGCGGATCCCTTACGAAAAGGCTCGACGCGATCTAGGTCTCTGATTGGCTTATCGGCTGGTGATCACCGAGGCCGCCCGGAAGGACCTCGACCAGCTCCCCAAAGAAGTTCTCGAACGCGCCGACCCGAAGATTCTTGCCTTGGCTGAGAACCCCCGACCGTTCGGATCAGAGAAGCTCCATGGTTTCGAGAACCTCTACCGAATCCGGGTAGGGAAGTATCGCATCATCTACGAGATCGACAAGTCTGCCTCGACCGTGACCGTCGCAAAGGTCGAACACCGCAAGAGCGTCTACAGGAAGCGCTGAGAGCACAACCCGGGTCCCTGTGGCTGTGGAGCTCTGCGCCGGGCTTGGGGGCTTCGGCCTCGGCCTCCGTGCGCTCGGCCGCCTCTCGGAGAGAGGGGTCTTACCCGTTCGCGCCGAAAACCGGGGGCTCGTCGTGAGGGAGTCCACCTAATCTTGTGTCACGGAGTTGTCCTGAAGGATCGCGCGGAGCCGCTGCGTCTCCCCGAGGCAGATCTCGACGGCTCCGGGCGGCTGCCAAGAGAGTTCTGGGACAGACTGCTAGATCCTTTCGAGGTCCGCCAC
>JBOGJK010000535.1:0-7639 GCA_050745345.1 Thermoanaerobaculia bacterium | reverse complement strand
TCGCGGCCCTGGGCGCCGCGCCTTCGCCGATCCGGGGGGCCTCGGGCAACCTCGAGTTTTTGCTGGCGTTTCGCGTCCCAACTCCCGAACTTTCCCCTTAGACTTGCCGCATGAAGGGATTGCGCGGCTCCCGCCGGCTCCGCTTCCGGCGCGTCGGCCTCGTCGCGAAGCCCGTCCGGGAGGCGCTGCGCCTGGCGGTCTCGCTCGAGCGGGCCCTGCGCCGGCGCGGCCTCGAGGTCCTTCTGGAAGAATCCACGGCCTCGGCGCTCGGCAAGGGGGACGGGATCGAGCGCCGGCGCATCGCGCGCGAGGTGGACCTGGTCCTGGTGCTGGGAGGAGACGGAACGCTCCTCTCGGTCGCCCGCGCGGCCCCGTCGCGCACCCCGGTGCTGGGCGTCGACGTCGGCGTGCTCGGTTTTCTCGCGGGGCTCCGTCGCGACGAGGCGCTGAAGCGCCTGGACGAAGTACTGACGGGCGGATTTCGGGAGGACCGCCGCCGGAGGCTCGACGTCCACGTCGCCGAGGGGCCTCACCGCGGAACCTACCGCGCCTTAAACGACGCCGTCCTGAACAAGGAGGCCATCGCGCGCATCTCGACCTTTTCGGTTTCCGTCGGGGCGCGGCCGGTCACCCGGTTCCGCGCCGACGGCGTCATCGTCGCGACCCCCACGGGGTCGACCGCGTACAACCTCTCGGCGGGAGGGCCGATCCTGCACCCGGAGCTGCCCGCCGTGGTCGTTACGCCCATCTGCCCCCACTCACTCTCTCAGCGCCCCCTGGTCGTGCGCTCCTCCGATCCGATCGGCCTCGCCGTGCTCGACCGGGGCCGCCATGAGGGCGTGCACCTGACGCTCGACGGCCAGGAGGGCTTTCCGGTGCGGGCCGGCATGCTGATCGAGGTCCGGCCGAGCCCTTCCTTCGTGACGCTGCTGCGCGCCCCCGAGTCCGAGCACTTCCAGACGCTTTCGGAGAAGCTGAACTGGGGGATCTGACCCCCGCCAGCCCGCGAGGGAAAACCGGTGTCCGACTCCATGCCCCCCGAGACCTCGCCCCGCGGGACGCCGCCGGGACTGCCGCTGCTCCAGCGGCTCTCGACGCTGCGTCTCTTCACGATCATCGTCCTCTTCCTCGCGCTCGCCGGCTACCTGGTCTGGAAGTCCGACCGCTTCCAGAATCTCGTCCAGGGAGTGCCGCAGTCCCGCCTCTCCGAGGCGCTGGGGGTGCCGGTCGACTTCGACACCGTGGACTTCTCGATCTTTCCTCCCTCGGTGCGCCTCGAGAACGTGCGCGTCGGAAACGATCCCGCGCTCGCTCTCCCCTCGGACCGGCCGCTGCTTACGGCCGAGCGGATCTCGATCGGCGGCGGCGCTTCGCTCTCCGGATCGGAGCTGCGCCTCGGGCGTATCCGGGCGCTTCGCCCGCGGATACTCCTCCAGCAGCTGCCCGACGGGCGCTTCAACCTGCCTCCCGGACTGCGCGGCCCCGCGAAACGCCCCGAAGGCGTTCAGGTGCGGATCGGGTCGCTCCTGGTCCAGGAAGGAGTGCTGGATTTCGAGGGGAAGAAGCTCCGGATCGACGGCCGGCTCGAGGACTTTGCGGCAGAGCTGACTTCCCGGGGTCCCGACCGGTACGGCGGCGTCCTCCTCGCGCGGCGGGGCGAGTTTCGCCTCCCGCGCAAGGAGCCGATCCTCGCGGCGGTTTCCCTGAGCTTCGCGCTGGACGGCGAGCGGGGTCTGACCGTGGACGACCTGCGCCTGGAGGGACCCTTCGGCAGGCTCGTCGCGTCGGGATCGCTCGAGAATTTTGCAGACCCGCGCATCGGCCTGCTCGTCTCCGCGGACGTCTCGATCGAAGAGGTGGAGAGGATCTTCCACTCTTCGCTCGGCTTCGAGGGGCAGGCCCAGGTGCGCGCGCGCGTCTTGTTGCCTTCCGACGGCGGGTTCCGCATCACCGGGAGCGTGCGGGCCGCCCGCGCCCGCCGCGCCCCCTTTCTCCTTCAGGACGTCTTGGCGACCGTGGTCGCGCGCCCGCAGGAGCTCGTCGCGAAGATCGATCGCGCCCGGTACGCCGGCGGGGAGGCGCAGGGGACCCTTCGCATCGCCGACCTCGTCGGCGAACAGTCGCCGATGACGCTTGCGGCCGAAGGCGGCGGCATCTCGCTCGAGAGCTTCTTCGCGGACCTCGGACTGCCGGGGACCGGGCTCTCGGGCCTCGTGGCGCTCCAAGTCGCGCTGCGCTGGGGAAAGGAGGGGATCGAGCAATCCAACGGCGGCGGGCTCCTCACGGTGCGTCCCGGGCCCGCGGTCTCGCAGGTGCGCGGGCGTTTCGGGTTCCCGACGGAAGGCGGATCGCCGCTGTCGATTTCCCGGGGACGGATCGGCTTCGAGCGGGGGACGCTCCGGTTCCCTGCCTCGACGCTCGACTTTACGGGGAGCATTCCGATCGGAGAGTGGCAGCCCGATTTCGATTTCCGCCTTCGCTCGCGCGACTTCACCGAATTGGACCGCATCTTCCAGAACTTCGCCGCGGCGAGCGGCGAGCCGCAGGAAGCCCTCGGCCTGGGAGGCGGCGGCGAGATCGCCGGGCACCTGGAGCGCTCCTGGTCGAACCCGGTCGTGACGGCTCGGGTCGCCGCCGAGGACGCCGCGTACGGGGGTGTGGTCTTCGGCAGCGCCCGGGGAACGGTGGACATGGCCGATGGGGCCTTTTTCTTCCGGCCGCTGCGCGTCTATGACGGGGACGCGAGCCTCTCGCTCGAAGGGAGGGCGGCCTACCGGGAGATGCCGGGCCGCGAACCGCTCGATCTGGCCGTCTCGGCGCGGCAGTTTCCGCTCACGCGACTTCTGAAGTATCTGGAGCTCGATCTTCCGGTGGAAGGCAAGGTGACGGGGAGCTTTCCGCTGCGTGGCTCCCGGGAGGCGCTGGAGGGAGGCGGCCCGGCGCAGCTTGCCGACGCGGTCGTCTGGGGGCAACCCTTCGAGCGCATCACGGGGCGCGCGGTCCTGACTCCCGGGCGCTTCGCGCTCGAGGAGGTTCGCGCGGCAATCGGCGGCGGGATGGTGGGAGGCGGCGGCTCCTGGGCCATCCGCGAGAAGGAGTTCCAGGCGCGCGTGGCGGGGGACGGCGTCTCGACCGACGCGATCGAGGCGCTTCGCGATTTCGCGCCCAAGCTCGACGGGAAGCTCTCCTTCCAGCTCTCCGGCTCCGGCACGCTCGAGCGACCGGACCTGACCGTAACGGCGTCGCTTGCCGAGGCGACCTTCTTCGGCCATCGGGTCCCGGAAGGGGGCGAGCCAACGCTCGAGGCGCGCGTCGTAAAGGGGGACCTCGAAGGGGAGCTCTCCGTTCCGAACGGATTCCGGCTCACCGCGTCGGGCGAGTTTCTCCGCGAAGGAGCGCCTCTCCGGGTGTCGCTCGACGCGCCGAGCCTCCCGGCGCTACTGCGATTCACGCCGATTGACCTGCCCGAGGGGTACGGCGGCTCGCTCGCCGCGGCGGGAACGCTCCTTCTTCCGACGGGGTCGCAGGACGCCCTGCCTTCCGGGAGGTTGCGCGTCACGCGCGCCGTGTTGGACCTGCCGGGCAGGCCCGCCGCGCTCTCCGTGCCGGCGGAGGCGCGCCTGGCGCTCGACGGTCGGAAGCTGAGGCTCGAGCCCTTCGAGATCAGCGGGGAGGGCACGGCGCTGGCGGTCAGGGGCTCGGTCGGCCTCCAAAAGCCGTTCGACCTCGACCTCTCGGTCTCGGGTCCGTTCGACCCGGCCCTTGTCTCGGTCGTGATGCCGGAGCTCTCCCTGACGGGACGCTTCCACGCCTCGCTCTCGGCCGGCGGGACCCTTTCCTCGCCCAGGCTCTCGGGACAGCTGCGCATGGAGGAGGGCAAATACCGGCTGGCGGCGATTTCCCAGACCGTGGACGGGATCGACTGCACGATTCGCTTCTCCCCCGCGGGCGGCGGCGAGGTCGAAGCCCGAGCGCGGATCGGCGGGGGCGAAGTGTCGCTGGCGGGCAGCTTCGGCCTGGAGGGACTGGAGCCGAAGGACTACCGCCTGACGCTGCAGGGGCGGCGGATCACGGCCCGCTACCCGCAGGACGTGCGCCTGCTGGTCGACGCCGACCTCGTCGCGACGGGCGGCCCCTCCGGAAACCTCGTGCGCGGGGAAGTGGTCCTGCTGCGCGGCGCGTACACGCGCGACTTCGACCTGACGCTGGCCGACCTGCTCGCCAGGTCCCGTCCCACCGGTGTCGCGGCCGCCCGCGAGCCGTGGAAGGAGAAGACGCGGCTGGAAGTGCACGTCGTCTCCTCCCAGTCCCTCGAGATGCGCAACAACGTGGCGCGCCTGACGGGGACGGTGGATCTGCTCGCCCGGGGCACGCTCGCGGACCCGACGCTCGTCGGGCAGGCCACGCTCGACGAGGGGGGGCGCGTGACCCTCTTCGACGTCCGCTACGAGATCGAGTCGGGCTCGGTGACCTTCGCGGGCTCCCGGGGGTTCACTCCGATCCTCGACCTGCGGGCGCGGGCGGAGGTCAAGGGGTACGACCTGGTGGTGAACCTCGCGGGCACCTGGCCGCGGCTCGAGTCGAGCTTCAGCTCCGATCCGCCGCTGACCGACGAGGCGATCGCGAACCTGTTGCTCACCGGCACCCGGCCGGGGCCGGGGCCCGCGCCCGAGCTTTCCGCCACACTCGCCTCGACCGCCGGAGGGCTGGTCGGCAGCGCCGCGACGGGTGTGTTCACGCGGCCCGCCCAGAAGCTCTTCAAGCTCGAGCGGTTCCAGATCGAGCCGATCTTCACCTCCAGAGGCCTGGCCGGGGCGACGACGACGGTGGGAAAGCAGATCTCGCCGAACTGGTCGGTCGTCTACTCTCAGCCGCTCTTCGAGGCGGGCAGCCGGGATCCGGTCGTCGAGGTCGAGGGACGTATCTCGAAGACCTGGGTCCTGCGGCTGCGCCACGACGAGAACGGCGCCTATCTGATCGACCTGCGCCGCCGGACGCGGCCGTGAGTCAAAGTCGAGAGTCGAGAGTCGAGAGTTGAAAGCCGGGACGAGGGGTGGCCGCTCCGGAAGCCTCCTCGGGACGGCGACTCTGCTCTGGATCGGACTGCTCCCCTCGGGCGCCCTCGGGCAGGTGGAGAACCTCTACGGGAAGACCGTGGTCTCACTGGCGTACTCAAGCGACGGGGCCGTCGAGAAGGCCGACGTCGAGCGGCTCGTGGCGATCCGGGCCGGGCAGCCGCTGACCGAGCGCGGCACCGCCGAGACGGTCGAGATCCTCTTCGCGACACGGCTCTTCTCCGACGTCCGGATCGAGGCGGCCCCGGCCGAGGGGGGTGTCGCGGTGCGGGTGCTGCTCCTTCGGGCGTTCCGCATCCATCCTCTCAGGTTTGCCGGGCGGCGGGGACTCCCGCGCGAGGAGCTGCGCCGGGCGCTGCCGTTCTTCGAGGGGAGCCGCTACTCGGCCTCCGACGTCGAGGAGGGCGCCGCGGCGATCCGGCGCCGCCTCCTCGCGGAGGGCTTCCCGCGGGCGAGCGTACGGCCCGAGACGGTCTTTGACCGGCGGCGCTTCGACGCCCGGGTGACCTATCGGATCGACGCCGGAGAGCGCGCGCGCGTGGCGCCGGCGATCTTCCTCGGGGCGATCGAACCCTTCACGGCGGAGCAGCTTTTCGCGCGGGCCCGCCTGAAGCCGGGGAAGCGCTACCGGGAGGACAAAGCGATCTCCGACGCCGAACGGATGCGGGAGTTCCTGCACAAGGAGGGGCGCCTGAAGGCCCAGCTCGAGCTGATCGCGGCGCAGCCGACCGAGCAGGGCAGGATCTCTCCCGTCTACCGCGCCGCGGTCGGCCAGCAGGTCGACTTCGAGGTCGAGGGCGTCAAGGCGAAGAAGGTCCGGCGCGAGGTGCACGAGCTCATCGAAGGGCAGTTCTTCGACGAGGACCTGATCCTGCAGTACACCGAGAGCGAGAAGCAGGAGCTGCAACGCAAGGGGTACTACCGGGCGAAGGTGGACTACGCGCTCGCCCAGACGCCCGAGCGCGTGACGGTGAAGGTCGCCGTGGAAACGGGCCCCCGCTACGCCCTCGAGCGCGTCACCTTCCAGGGGAACGCATCGGTCGAGGAGAAAATCCTGCGGGAGCTCCTGGTGACCTCGCCCAAGGGGATTCCGCTCGTTCGGCCGGGGCGGCTGTCAGACGAGGTCCTGCGAGAGGACAGGGACGCGATCCTCGGCTGGTATCAGGCGCACGGCTGGGTCGGCGCGAAGGTCGGGCCGCCGGAAGTCGAGGACGGCTCGAAGCCGGACCTTCTGACGGTCGTCATTCCAATCGAGGAGGGGGTCCGCACACTCGTCGCCGCCCGGGAGCTCGCCGGCGCCGAGCACGCCGACACGGCCCCGCTCGAGAAGCTCCTCTCCGTCCGGCCGGGAGAGCCCTTCAATCCCAATTTGCTGCGGCAGGACGTCTCCGCGATCCAGCAGTACTACCAGCAACGCGGCTGGCTCGAGGTCGCCGTACGCGAGGAGTACCGCCTTTCGCCCGACGGCGCGTCGGCCAACGTGACGTACCGCGTCACGGAGGGGGATCGCTCCTTCTTCGGGAAGACGATCGTGCGGGGCAACACCACGACCCGCACCGACCGGATCCGCCGCGTCGCGCGATGGAGAGAGGGAGCTGCCTTCTCGGAAGAGAAGATCCTGCAGGCGCAGCGGCAGCTCTCGCGCACAGGCGCCTTCCGCCGCGTCGAGGTGCGCCCGGAGCCGGCCGAGCCGGGCGACCGCGAGCGCAACGTCCAGATCGAGGTACAGGAGAGCCGGCCGCTGTCGCTCCTGTACGGCTTCGGCTACCAGTACGTCCCGGAGGCCGCGGAGAACCGAAACGACCCGTTCGTCGTGGGGGGTGTTTCGACCCCGAACCTCTTCGGTGGCATGCGCCGCGCCGGCCTGGAAGGGCAGATCGCGCTCTCGGGGCGCTATCGTGTGCAGCTCTCCTACCGCGACCCCTTCCTGATCGGCAGGGACTACCCCTTGACCTCCGTCCTCTTCGCGGCGCGCGAGACGATCCAGGACATCGACCTCGAGCGCTTCGGCTTCGCCAACGAGGTGTCGCGTCTCTTCGGCAACTACCTGCGCGCCTCCTTCCGCGTCGAGTACCAGCGTATCCGGACGGTCAACCCCCAGGACCTGTCGGTCATCGAGCTGCCCCTCGCGAGCCAGCCGATCGAGGAGGCCACGATCGGGCCGGCCCTCTTCTACGACCGGCGCGACGACGTGCTCGCGCCCCGCCGCGGCTACTACCTTTCGGTCGCCGGCAAATACGCTTTTCCGCTCTTCGCCGCCGAGACGCGCTTCACCAAGTTCGCGACCCAGGCCGCCTACTTCCACCCCCTCGGCCGCGTGGTCCTCGCCGTCTCGGGGCGCTTCGGCGGCATCTTCCCGTACGGACCCGATCCCAGTCCCGTGTCCGTGCCGATCGCCGAGCGGTTCCTGGTCGGCGGCCGTTCGACGGGGCGGGCGTTCCCGACCGACCTGCTCGGCATCCCGGGCGGCACTCTGGATTCCCTCGAGGAGGACGCGACGGTGGACTACACGACCCAAGCCACGCGCCACACGGGCGAGGGACCGGGCAGTTGCGCGGCCGAGT
>JBOGJK010000534.1:0-5247 GCA_050745345.1 Thermoanaerobaculia bacterium | reverse complement strand
CGCCAGGGCCCCGGCGGCAAGAAGCGCCGCGGCCGCGACACCCCAGGCGAGCTTCTCGCGGCTCTTGCGCCGCGCGGCGACCGGCGCCGGCACTCCGGCGAGCGACCCCCCCTCGGCGATCCACTGGAGCTGCATGCGCACGTCGTGCGCGGTGTGCCAGCGGTGCTCGGGCTCCTTGGCGAGGCACCCCTTGACGACGCGGTCGAGCGCCGGCGGGACCATCGGCTGCAGGCTCGAGACCGGCGCCGGCTCGGAGTTCATGATCGAGCCGATCAGGCTCGCCTGGCTCTTGCCCGTGAAGGCCTTGGCCCCCGTCAGCATCTCGTAGAGCACGCAGCCGAAGGCGAAGAGATCGCTGCGCGCGTCGGCCTCGCCCCCCTCGAGCTGCTCCGGCGACATGTACTGAAAGGTCCCGAGGATCGTGCCGCGGGTCGTCAGAGGCTGACTCTCCTGAAGGGCCGTCGGCAGGCTCGTCACCGCGCTGACGCCGCCGGGCCCGGGGGCGTGGAGCTTCGCGAGGCCGAAGTCGAGCAGCTTGACGCCCGACTTGGTCAGCATGATGTTGCCCGGCTTCAGGTCCCGGTGCACGATGCCCTGCCGGTGCGCCTTGTCCAGCGCATCGGCAATCTCGATTCCGAACCGCAGGACCTGCTCGGTCGGCAACGCCCCCTTCGCCAGCCGCGCCGACAGCGTCTCTCCCTCCAGAAGCTCCATGACGAGGTAGTCGGTGCCATCCTGGTGCCCGACGTCGTACAGCGCGCAGATGTGGGCGTGCGACAGCGAGGAGATCGTCTTGGCCTCACGCTCGAAGCGCTCGCGCAGCTCGGCGTTCTGCGACAGCTGCGCCGGGAGCACCTTGATCGCGACCGACCGGCCCAGGCGCGTGTCCCGAGCCCGGTAGACCTCTCCCATGCCGCCGGCTCCGAGCGGCGCTTGGATCTCGTAGGGACCCAGACGGGTCCCGGCGGCAAGCGACATCTACTTGCTCAGTCCCGCCGTCCAGTTCAAGACGAGGCTCAACGGAACGGCGTTGCTCTCGACGACGGGCACGTTGACGAGGAAACGCTGTCCGTCGGGCGTGATGTCCCAGCCTGCCGTTCCGGCCGGAAGGTCGAAGAGCGGCCGGGGTGTCCCCACTCTCAGGTCGGTACCGGGCTCGACATCGACGACCATCAGTTTCCGCTCAGGCCCCGGGTAGAAGAGCTCTCGCCCGTCGGTTCTCCATCGCGCCCCGGCGCCGCCGGCGTTGGAGATCTGGATCTTCCGCTTTCCATCCGGAAACGACACGGCATAGACCTCGCTTCTTCCCGACTCGTCGCTCCAGAAGGTCACCCAACGCTGGTCGGGGGAGAAGCGCGCGCCGCTGAGCATCCCTTCCACGGGCCCGTAGAGGGCGAAGGGTTTCCGATCTCCGAACATCGGAAGGACCGAAAGCCGGGGACGCCGCCTGCCGGATGCCGGCCGGTCGAAATAGACGAGGAACCGGCCGTCGCGCGACCAATCCTCCGGCCATTTTTGCCCCGGCTCGTCGCTCAAAGCCTCTTCGCCGGACGCGCCGCTCGAGGCTCGCACGAAGAGGTCGCCCTGGTGCTTGCGGTCGGAGGTGAAGGCGACTCGGAAGCCATCTGGCGACCACAGCGGCTGAGTATTCTCGCCCGGCCCTCCGGTCAGCTTGGTCTGCACGCCGCGCGCCACATCGCCGATCCAGATCTGGTTCTTGTTGATTCCCGTGTCGTACATCGTGAACGCGATCCGCGCGCCGTCGGGAGACATCCGGGGGAAACCGTATTGACCCGCTTCGCCGAAGCGTCGCGCGGGCCTCCCGGCGCGGTCGAGCCATTCGAGCCGGGTGGAGAGCAGCGCGCTGTCATAGACGAGGACACCATTGCGCGAGACCGTGAAGCTCGCGAAGTTGTAGTACCCGAGGTTGGCGCTGATCGACTCCGCGACGGTGAGCGGCTCGCCATGGATCTCGAGGCGTTCCGGATCGAAGGCCTGCGCGAGGAGGCTGCCGCTGTTGGTGCCTCCCCGAATGAAGAGCACGTAGCCCTGGGAGTAGACGGGGTTGGAGGAGAGCGGCATCAGCGGCTTGCCTGGAGAGGAGTCGAGGGAACCGACATGCAGCCGGTTCGCCTCGTCCTGAGGACTCCCGGCGAGGTTTAAGGCGACATAGAGGAAGTGCCGTCCGTCGGGAAGGAAGAAGGGATAGCGGTGGCTCGTCTCGTGGCGGGCCTCGTCGAGTTTGGTCACGGCGACCGCCTTGCCTCCGGAGGCCGGAAGCCGGTAGATCGGGCCGGTCGGCGCGGCAAACAGGATGTCCCCGCCGGGGCCCCAGGCCCCTCCCACTCCATCGACGTCGTAGAGCGCGAGCGGCGACCCGCCGGCGGCCTCGATGCGCTTCAACTTCCCGCTCGCGAAGTATGCGATATAGCGGCCATCCGGCGACCAGAAGGGGAGGCCGCCGTTCTCCGTTCCCGCCAGAGGCTGGCTCTTGAAGGAGTCGAGCGGACGAAGCCAGAGGAGGCTCTTGCCGGTCTCGTCCTCCCCGGTAAACGCGAGGCGTGTGCCATCGGGCGAGATCGCGGCGGCTTGAAAACTCACCTTTTCCGGCAAGAGGACCGATGACCGAAAGACGCTCTCCGGCGCGGGCGTGCGGCGAGGAGTTCCGAGCGCGAGCCACGCCGCGACGGCGCTTACCGCGGCCAGGCCGATCCAGGCAATGAGCTCGCGGGGCTTTCGCCTGGAGACAGCCTGCGCCGCAACGCCGGCAAGCGAGCCCTCGCCGATCCAGCGCAACTGCAGCACCACGTCGTGGGCTGTCTGTATCCGCTCGTCGGGGTCCTTGGCGAGGCAGCTCTTGACCAGCCGGTCGAGAGCCGCCGGGGTTGCCGGCTGCGTCGCCGCCAGTGGGGGCGGCTCGTGCTCCAGGATCGCGGCGATCAACGGGGCCTGGCTCTTGCCCTCGAATGCCTTTCTCCCCGAGGCCATCTCGTAGAGGACCGCCCCAAAGGCGAAGATGTCGCTTCTCCCGTCCGTCTCCTTCCCCTCGAGCTGCTCGGGCGCCATGTACTGGAACGTCCCCAGGATCGAGCCCTCGGCCGTCATCGGCGTCGCGTGTGTCGGCATGGCCGAGAGCCCCGAGAGCACCGCCGGCGCCGCCGTGCCGCGCCACTTCGCGAGGCCGAAGTCGAGCAGCTTGACGCCCGACTTCGTGAGCATGATGTTGCCGGGCTTCAAGTCCCGGTGCACGACCCCCTGCCGGTGCGCCTTGTCCAGCGCGTCGGCGATCTCCGTCCCGTAGCGCAGCACCTGTTCCGTCGGGAGCGCTCCCTTCGCCAGGCGTCCCGCGAGGGTCTCCCCCTCCAGCAGCTCCATGACCAGAAAGTCCGTCCCGTCCTCCCGCCCCACGTCGTACAAAGCGCAGATGTGCGGGTGCGAGAGCGAGGAGATCGTCTTCGCCTCACGCTCGAAGCGCTCGCGAAGCTCGGCGTTCTGGGAGAGCTGCGCCGGCAGCACCTTGATCGCGACCGACCGCCCCAGCCGCGTGTCCCGCGCCCGGTACACCTCCCCCATCCCGCCCGCACCAAGCGGCGTTTGGATCTCATAGGGGCCCAGTCGGGTCCCGGCGGTCAGGGTCAAGGCTAGCAAGAGAGCCTATACCGGGACGCCGCCCGGTCGTCAGCCGGGAAGCGGGCGAGGGGCGGGCCCTCGCTTGCCCGAGCTACGGCCGGGACGCCCGGTCGATGAACTCGCCCACATCCGCCTTGAAGGCCCTCAGCGACGGCTCGTGGATGTACATCATGTGCCCCGACGGGTAGTACTTCATCTCGATGCGCCCCTGCTCGGATTTCGGAAGGTCCAGGTGCGACATCATGTGCTCGCTCGCGAAGAAGGGTGTCGCCAGATCGTACAGGCCATTCAAGACGAGAACGCGCAGGTTCGGGTTGAAGCCCATCGCGTGCGCCAGATCGATGCCAGTGTTGGTCAGCGAGGGAAGGGGCATCCGGAACCCCGGGACCTTGTGCTTGAAGTCCCAGGTCCGCCAGATGTCGGCGCCCACGACGTACGTCTTGCCCCGGCCGAACTTGAGCCCCTCGTGGTACCAGTCCAGGAAGGCCGCGGTGTAGGCCGCCTCGATGGCGTTCGACTGCGGGTCCTCCTCCGCCTCCTTGGCCAGGGGATCGAAGGTCGGGCCCTGGAAGCGCGAGTCGAGCCGTCCCACCGTGACGCGGTGCTGCCGGAGCAGCTCCTGGGTGAACTCCCCTTCGGAGACGCGCAGGTTCGCGAGCTCCAGGTACTGCTCGGAAAGGCCGGTGTACTCATGGAGCTTCTTGACGATCGCCGCGCGCCGCGCGTCGGGCAGCTTGTCCCCCTCGAGCAGGGCGGCCACATATTCCCCCGAGGCGAACTTGCGGACTTCCGTGAGCCAGGGCTCCAGCTCTCCGGGAGCGTTGGGCAGGAGCTTGTGATACCACGCCGTCGCGGCATAGCTCGGCAGGTAGAGCGGGTAGGGAACATCGTTGCCCGGCACCGCGAAGATCGCCCCGAGGTCGGTCGCGAGCGAGACCAGGATGACACCGTTGAAGGCCATGCCGGCCTTCGTCTGGAGATAATCGACGACACCCGCCGAGCGGGTCGTGCCGTAGCTCTCGCCGAGCAGGAACTTGGGGGAGTTCCAGCGCCCGTTGTCGCTGACGTACTGCTTGATGAAGCGCGAGACCGACTCGATGTCGGGATCGACACCCCAGAAGTCCTTGTCCTTGGCCTCGCCGACGGCCCGCGAGACGCCGGTTCCGACCGGATCGATCATCACGAGATCGGTCTTGTCGAGCAGGCTCCAGGCGTTGTCCACGACCCGATAAGGGGGAGGGGGTGTCGGCGCGGCATCGCTGGTCACCACGCGCTTGGGCCCGAGAGCGCCCATGTGGAGCCAGATCGACGAGGAGCCGGGGCCCCCGTTGTAGGCGAACGTGATCGGCCGGCGCGCGCCGCCCGCCTCCTTGCGGACGTAGGCGATGTATCCGATCGATGCCCACGGCTCGTCCTTGTCGTTTCGGACGATGAGGGTCCCCGCGGTGGCCGTATAGGCGACCGGAACGCCGCCGATTGAGACACTGTGCTGTGTCACCGACTGCTCCGGCTTCAGGGGCTCCTTCTTCTTTGCCTCCTCGCTCTTTTCGGCCGGTTTCTCGACGGCCGCCGGCGCCGGCGGCTCTTGCGCGAAAGCGGACTCCCCGAATGCCGCTG
>JBOGJK010000533.1:0-2805 GCA_050745345.1 Thermoanaerobaculia bacterium | reverse complement strand
AGTTGATCCCGGCGATGATCCGCGTCGCCGAAGGAATCTCTGCCGAGGAGATCCGGCTCTCCCGGACCCTCGTCGCCTCGGTCGTCGAGAAGCGCATGGGCCTCCTCCTGATGGACACCTCGACGGGCTCCGACGTGAACCTCGCCGACTCGATCCGCCTGTCCGGCATCAAGTCGGTCCTGGCGGCGCCGCTCGAGAACGAGGGGCAGGTCGTGGGGCTGATCTACGTGGACTGCCGGATGGGGCACCGCTCCTTCGAAGAGGCGGACCTGCGCCTGCTGACCTCGCTCGCCAACGTGGCCGCGGCCAAGATCCAGAACGCGCGCCTGATGGCCGAGGCCGCGGAGAAGAAGCAGATGGACCGGGAGTTCGCGCTCGCGCGCGAGATCCAGCAGCGGCTGCTGCCGGAGAACCCGCCCGAGATCCCCGGCTACGAGCTCTACGGCTCCAACATCCCTTCGCGGCAGGTCTCGGGCGACTACTTCGACTTCCGCACGCGCTCCGACGGGAAGACCTATGCGACCATCGCGGACGTGTGCGGCAAGGGGGTGGGGCCCGCGCTCCTGATGGCCTCGCTGCAGGCCTCCTTCCACGCTTGGGCCGACGAGCTGGTTCCGGTCTCGGAGATGACGGGGCGCCTCTCGGAGGCGATCTCCCGGCGCACCGGGCCCGATCGGTTCATCACGTTCTTCCTGCTGCTGCTCGACTCTTCCACCGGCGAGATCGAATACACCAACGCCGGGCACAATCCGGGACTCCTGAGGCGGCAGGCCGGGACCATCGAGGAGCTCGCCTCTCACGGGCTGCCCCTCGCGCTCTTTCCGGGAAAGCCGTACGGCTCCTCGCGCCTGGCGCTCGAGCCCGGGGACATCCTCTGTCTCTACACCGACGGGGTCACGGAGGCCAACGACCCGCAGGGCAACGAGTTCGGAGGCGACAGGCTCAAGGAGTTCCTGGCCGGGCAGGGCACGGCCGAGGTCGCGGAGATCGACGCCAGCCTCTCCCGCGCGCTCGAGCAACACGTCGCCGGAGAGCCCTTCGCCGACGATCGCACGCTCGTGATGATCCGGCGGCTGCCCGCGTAGCGGGCTGCGGGAACAAGGGATGCGGGCATGTGGCGGGAGCGGGCGCTTGACGCGTCCGGCCGGGAGCAGAGAGTCCTTCTTGGATGAAGGTCGAGGGCCCCGAGGCCTCCGGCGACGGGCCGTCCGGCCCTGCGAGGGCGGCGGCGCGGGGCCCTCTGCCGCGTCGGCGCCGCCGGGGCGGGTCGCCAGGCAGCGCCGCCGCCGCGGCTCCCGCAATCGGAGGCGCGGCGGAATCCTCCTCCGCCTCCGGGCATGTTCCGGATACCTGCCGGGCCGGGCGGCCGGCCGCCGGCGCAGCTCATGAGCCGTCTTCTGCTGGTGGGGGGCCCCCTGATCGGCCTCGCGGACCGGGGAGACGTCCGGCCCGCGACGGACCTCTACGCGGAGAACGGAACGGTCGCAGCGGTGGGCGAGGAGGCCGGGCGGCTGGCCTCCCGGCCGGGCGAGCCGGTCGAGCGGCTCGACGCCCGCGGCAAGTGGGTGCTGCCCGGCTTCGTGCAGGCGCACCTGCACCTGTGCCAGACGCTCCTGCGCAACGGGCCGGAGGATCTGGAGCTGCTGCCCTGGCTCACCTTCCACGTGTGGCCGGGGGAGGCGGCGCACGACGCCGAGACGCTCTCGATCTGCGCCCGCCTGGGGCTTTCCGAATGCCTCGCCTCCGGGGTCACGGCCGTGCTGGACATGGGGACGGTGCGCCATTCCGATGCCCTGTTTCGCGCCGCGGCCCGCGCCGGCGTGCGCTACACGGGAGGTAACGTCCTGATGGACGACCCACGGACGGCCCCGGAGGAGCTGCGCCAGCCGGCCGAGGAAGGGCTGGCGGAGACGGAGCGCCTCCGGGCGGACTGGCACGGCCGGGAGCGCGGCCGCCTGCGGGTGGCGGTCCAGCCGCGCTTTGCCGTGGCGTGCACGGACGGGCTGCTGCGGCGCTCGGCCGAGCTGGCCGCCGACAAAGGGCTGACCATCCACACGCACGCGAGCGAGAACCGCTCCGAGTGCGACCTCGTCGTGGAGCGCACCGGCCTGGAAAACGTCGCGTACCTGGACTCCGTGGGGCTGCTGACGCCGCGGACGTGTCTTGCCCACGCCGTGCAGACGGGAGAAGGGGAGTGGCGCACGCTCGCCCGGCGGCAGACGACCGTCGTGCATTGCCCTTCCTCGAACCTGCGCCTGCGCTCCGGAGTGGCCCCGGTCGTCCCGATGCGGCGCGCCGGCGTGCGCGTGGCGTTGGGCTCCGACGCCGCCGCCTGCAACGACCGCCTCGACGTTTTCCGCGAGATGCGCCTGGCCGCCTTCGTGGCGCGCACGCGGCACCCCCCGGAGAGCCTCCCGGCGTTCGAGGCGCTGCGCATGGCGACCGTCGAGTCCGCGCGGGCCCTGGACCTGCCGGGCCTAGAGGGCCTCGCCCCCGGCGGGCGCGCCGACTTCGCGATCCTCGACCCGGAGGCCGGCTGGTCTCTGCCCGAGGCGTGGGGCGAGGAGCCTTACGCCGCCATCGTCTACTCGATGGGACGCGAGAACGTCTTCGCGACGATCGTAGACGGCGTCGTCCGCTACCGCGGGGGCGACCCCACGGTGGGAGGCCTCAAGCCGCCGGCCGCGGAGGTCCGCGACGCCGTCAAGAAGCTGAAGTCTCGAATGGGAAAGGCGTGAACCGTGAACCGTGAACCGACGCCGGGCTGGGATCCTTCGGTTTACGGTTCCCGGTTTACGGTTTACG
>JBOGJK010000532.1:0-1518 GCA_050745345.1 Thermoanaerobaculia bacterium | reverse complement strand
TCATGATCAACTGCAACCCGGAGACGGTCTCGACCGACTACGACACCTCCGACCGCCTCTACTTCGAGCCTCTGACCTTCGAGGACGTGACGGCCGTGCTCGACAACGAGCGGCCGGACGGCGTCCTCGTCCAATTCGGCGGGCAGACGCCGTTGAAGCTCGCCCGGCCCCTGGAGGCCGCGGGCTACCCGATCTGGGGAACCTCGCCCGAGTCGATCGATCTGGCGGAGGACCGGGGGCGGTTCGGCTCTCTGCTGGCCGAGCTCGGGCTCCAGGCCCCCGCGCATGCCGAGGCGCGTACCGAAAAGGAGGCGCTCGAGGCGGCGCGCCGGATCGGGTACCCGCTGATGGTGCGCCCCTCCTACGTGCTCGGAGGGCGCGCCATGGCTGTCGTCTTCGACGATGCGCGCCTCTCGCGCTACATGGCGCTGGCCCGAGAGAGCTCGCCGGATCACCCCGTCCTGATCGACCGCTTCCTGGACGACGCCTTCGAGTACGACGCGGATGCCCTCTCCGACGGAAAGGACACGTGGATCGGCGGGATCCAGCAGCACATCGAGGAGGCGGGCATCCACTCGGGCGACTCCTTCTCGGTTCTTCCGCCGTGGCAGGTGCCTCCGGCGCTGCTCGAAGAGATGCGCGAGGCGACCCGCAGGCTCGCCCGGGCGCTTGCGGTGCGGGGGCTCGTCAACATCCAGTTCGCCGCCCAGCGTGGCTCGCTCTATGTCCTGGAGGTCAACCCGCGCGCCTCGCGCACGGTGCCCTTCGTCTCGAAGGCCATCGGCGTACCGATGGCGCGGGCGGCGGCCCTGCTCGCCGCGGGGGAGCCGTTGTCGGCGCTCGGGCTCCCCCCGGAGCGGGACCCGGTGGACTTCTTCATCAAGGCGCCCGTCTTCCCGTTCAAGAAGTTCCCGGGCGAAGACACGCTGCTCGGCCCCGAAATGAAGTCGACCGGCGAAGTCATGGGGATCTCGCCGCGTTTCGGCGGCGCCTTCGCCAAGGCGTGCGAGGCGGTGGGCATGCGGCTGCCGAAGTCGGGAACGGCCTTCCTGACGGTCAACCCGTACGACAAGCGTTCGGTCGTCCCGATCGCACGCGAGCTCGTGGACCTGGGCTTCCTGCTCTGCGCCACGGATGGGACGAAGGCGGCCCTCGAGGAAGCGGGACTGCCGGCCGAGCGCGTCTCCAAGGTCAGCGAGGGGCATCCCAACGCGGTGGACCGCATGGAGGCCGGGGACGTCCAGCTCGTCATCAACACGCCGCTGGGGGGCGAGTCGCACTTCGACGAGGCTGCGATCCGGGCGGCCGCGCTGCGCCTCGGGATCCCGTGCCTGACGACGCTCTCCGCGTCGGCCGCGGCGGTGGAGGCGATCCGGGCGCTCCAGGAAGGAGCCGGCGGTGTTGCGACGCTCCAGGAGTACCACCGGGGATGAGGGCGTGAACCGCTCTCCCGGCACGCCGGCCCGGATCCTGCTCTTCGCGACTGCGCTCGGGGCCTACGCGCTCGCCCTCTCGGTC
>JBOGJK010000531.1:0-1929 GCA_050745345.1 Thermoanaerobaculia bacterium | reverse complement strand
CTGGCGAAGACCTTGCTCGGCGCCTCCGTGACCGGCACGTTCTCGAACGGAAAGACGTAGGGCACCTCGACGTTCATCACCGTCCCTATGGCCACTGGCTCGAAGTAGGCCCACAAGACCGCGGACTTCTTGACCGGGACGCTGAGCCAAATACTCCCGCTATGGAACGGGCCTGCGAGGTACTGGCTGTTCGCATCCCTCAGGGGGAAGTGCTTCTTCTTGGACTTCACATCGACGAGGGTAATTCGATCGACACCGTAGTCACTCGGGTCCGCCGCCGCGGCGCCCCCGTTGGTGAAACGGATCGCCAGGCGCAGCACGCCTCCGGCCTGACGCAGCTCGACGACCTCGGCGGTGACGCCCTCGAGCTCTGTCTCGACCGGCTGGGTCTGGCCAACGGTGGGTACGAGAAACAGCAACGGGGCAACGAGGATCGTTGGAAGGTTCTTCATGGCTGCGTGTCCTTTCCCTGGTAAGGCGCTCGAGCCTCAAAAGCCGTGGACCCGCGAGTTTGGCCGGAGCTTATCGCACCTTTATCGTCACTCTCAGAACTGCGGGGTTCCTGTTTGGAGTGGAATCGAACCACCCGGGGGGACCTGAATGGAGGACCTCGGGACAGGGTGAGGGGCGTCTCGCTCTCCTTCGACACATTACCCTAGGCGCGTGCTCGTCTCTCTCTTCGACTACTTCCTGCCGGCCGAGCGCATCGCGCAGGAGCCGCGGCCTCGCGGATCGAGCCGGCTGCTCGTTCTCGACCGCGGCAGCGGCGCCATCGCCCACCGCCGCTTCGACGACTTCCCGGAGCTGCTCCGGCCGGGCGAGCTGCTCGTCCGCAACGATGTGCGCGTGCGGCCGGCCCGTCTCTACGGCCGCGACGCCGAGCACCGCCTGGTCGAGATCTTCCTGCTGCGGCCGCTCGAGGGCGGAGTCCGGCGATGGGAAGCGCTGGCGAAGCCCGGCCGCCGGGCCAGGCCCGGGCGGCTGATTCGTTTCGAAGGGGGCGTGACGGCCGACGTCGAAGAGGTCCGCGACGGCCGGCGCGTCGTCCGCTTCGATTGCGACGTCGATCAGGAACTGCTCGAAAAGATTGGGCGCACCCCGTTGCCGCCCTACATCCGGCGCGAGCCCGGCGCGCCCGACCGCGCACAGGACCGCGCCGCCTACCAGACGGTGTTCGCGCGGGAGCCGCTCGCGGTCGCCGCTCCGACCGCTGGATTGCACTTCACCAACGAGGCGATCGGGCGGATCCGCGAGCGGGGCGTCCGGGTCGCCGATCTCACGCTTTCCATCGGCGCGGGCACGTTCAAGCCCGTGACCACAGAGGACACGGCCGGCCACAAGCTCGATCCGGAGGACGTCGCGCTCCCGGGCACGACGGCCGCCGCGCTCGCACAGGCGCGAGCCCTCGGCCGCCGCGTCGTCGCCGTCGGCACGACCGCGGCACGAGCGCTGGAGGCCGCCGCGCGCGCGCCGGGCGATCCGGGGCAGATGGCCGACCGGCGTTTCTCGACAGACCTGTTCATCACGCCGGGCTTCCAGTTCCGCGCCGTCGACGCGCTGCTGACAAATTTCCATCTGCCCCGTTCGACGCTCCTGATGCTCGTGTCCGCATTTGCCGGCCGCGAGAAGGTGCTGGCCGCCTACGAGGAGGCGATCCGGGAGGGCTACCTGTTCTATTCCTTCGGCGACGCGATGTTCGTGGCTTAGGCAGAGCCAGAGTCGAGCATCGCGCGCAGGGCGGCGGTGTGGGCGGCGGTCGTGCCGCAGCAGCCGCCGACGAGAACAGCCCCGAAAGCGAGCCAGTCGCGGGCGAAAGCAGCGTACTCTCCAGGAGAAACCTCGGCCGTGAACTCCGTCCGCTCGGCGTCCGAGGGAGGGCCGAGGTTGCCCCAGGCACCCAGGGGAGAGCCGGGCAACGCCCGCGCCACC
>JBOGJK010000530.1:0-3420 GCA_050745345.1 Thermoanaerobaculia bacterium | reverse complement strand
GCCTCGGACCCATCGGGCGACTTGAGGACCGTCTGGATCTTTCCGTAACCGATGCAGTTCATCGGCGAGAAGCCGCTGAAACGGTACATCGTGACGCGGAAGTCATCGATCGTCAGCTCCAGAGCGGATCCCTCCGCCGACTTCATCCCGAGGGCTCGCACGACGTCGTTTGCCGCCGACTGGAAGAGATCGCCGAGCTCGTTTTCCTTCTGGGTGACGTAACCGAGATAGATCGGGCCGAGAAGCGCGCCGCCCAGAATCTGGCCCGGCCCCCGCAGGTCTTTCACCGAGACCGTGATCGCCCTGTCCTTGTCCGGAAAGAGCGTGCCCACATTGGCCCGCGTGTGATCCAGAGGCGCGACGAGCAATCGGGGCCCGAAGGTGCAGGCAGACATGAGTGCGGCGACGGAACCCACCACGAGTCGAAGAACCAATCGCTTCATGGTCAACCTCCCTGCGCTGATGCGCTCACCGGAGCCCATCCTATCTCTGGCCGTCCAGCGACCTCGTCAAGCTCCCGGCTGGGCTCACTTCTTGAGCTTTTCCCGCGCCTCCGCCAGCTTGCGTTCCAGCTTCTCCGGCCGCCTGGGCGGCTCGCCGGTCTCCAGAAATGAATAAAGTTGGGTCTGGCGCTCCGGGTCGCGGGTGAGCCGGGGCGCCCTGGCCTTCAGGTCCGGGATCTCCATCAGGTGCAGGGCGTACGTGAGGGTCCAGCCTTCCTCGGCGTCGCCCGGATCCCATTCCTTCAGGACCTTCGTGCGAGCGGCCACGGCCAGCAGCTCGTCTCTCACCTCGGGCGTGGCCAGCCGCGCGAGCGAGAGCGCGGCGGTCTCGTACAGCGTCTGGTCCTCCTCGGTGCGGAAGATCTGCTGGAGCTTCTCGATCACACCGGGTGCTGGCTTGCCGAGGAGGCCGAGCCACGTGATCAGGTTGGTCCGCTCCGTGTCGTCCTTGAGCGTACCGAGCCTGGCCAGGACGGCCGTCACCGCCTCGGAGCTAGGGTCACGCGGGAACTGGGGAAGCAGCGTCCGGGCCACCGCCTCCCAGAGGAACCGCGCGTACATGTAGGGGATGGGCCACTTGCCCTCCACCATCGAGATCCAGGACGCCAGGCGGAAGCTCTTCGACGCGAGCACCGCTCCGTCCGGTCCCTTGAGCGCCGTGTCGATCCTGGCGAAGCCTATGAAGTTCGCGGCCCCGAAGGCGTTCTTTCTGACGGGCACGTCGATCCGGACGTCCTTGACGGTGATCTCCAGCGTGTGGCCGTCGCCGGGCTTGAAGCCGAGGATCTCGACGGCCTCCCTCGCGTCCTCCTCCATGGCGGCCGGCACCATCTCGGGCTTGGTCGGCGTCTCCCCGCCGAAGAGGCCATACATCCCGCCCAGCGTGCAGTACAGGACGTCGGGCTCGGGGCGCTCGTCCTTCACGACCACCTTGATGGTCTCGGGACCGGCGGCGAAGAGCGGCCCGACACCTGCCTTGACCGCGGCGAAGTCGACCGTCTGAAGCTTTGCCGCGGCCACGGGCAGGTTGAGCGAGAAAAGGGCGAGGACGATCGTCGCGCGAAAAAGCGTACGGGCAACCAGGCCGCTCATCGCAGCAGGTCTTCAATAGCTGAGGACAGGCGGTTTTCCGTCATTCTCGTCGGTAAGTAGCGGACGACAATGCCTTTCCTGTTGACGAAGACGAAGGTCGGGGTCGCGGAGACGCCGTAGCGGAGCATCGTTTCATCGCTGATGGGGGACGAAACAGAGTCGGGCAGAGCGTAAACCTCCTTCCAGGACTTCTCGATCTTCTGCTTCTCTTCGCTGCGATTAGCGGAATAGAAGCGTGTCGGCGCGACGAAGGCAACGCCTTTCGGGGCGTACTTCTCCACGGTCCGGCGCAACGCCCCCGCCTGCATCTTGCAGTCACCGCAGGCTTCCCACCAGAAGAAGAGCACGACGGGTTTTCCGCGGAGGGACTCGAGGGACGGGACCTCCGCGCCCACGTGATCCTCGGCCCGGACGGCGGGAGCCGGCTTGCCCTCGAGCTCGATCAGGTTCCTGCGCTTCCAGATTCGCGCCCGCAGGTTGAAAGGCGCTTTCTCCTGCGCCCGAGAGCTCTCCTCCAGATAACGGATCGCTTCTGCCTTGTTCCCAGCCGCCACGAGCGCCTGCGCCCAGACTTCGATCGCCGTGCCGAGCGCGTAGACCGCTTCCCGGTTGGAGTCGTAGTCGGTTGGGGTCTTTAGCTTCGACTCCGCAATCTCGCGGGCTGACGTCGCATAGCTCGATGCCGCCTTCCAGTCGCCCGTCAACGCGGCGCCGCGCGCGACCCAGGCCAGGCCGAGTAAGTAGTCGCCGTCCTCGCCCTTCTCCGCGCGGTGGTATTCCAGGATCGATTCGGCGCTCGGGAGGTCTCCGGCGGAGATCTTCAGGCGGATCATGCGGACGTCGTCCGGGGGCGGCGGGGGTGGCGGCGGGGGTTGCTGGGCCGAGGCCGTCGAAGCCAGGCTGAAGGCGAAGACCAGGGGCAGGATGTTCCGGGCGTGCATCGGGCCTCCTTGCTGTTTCGGGGAACGCAACCTCCGGGCGCACATGGACATTCCCCGTTGTGAGGTCGATAGGACTTACGGGAAGAACAGCTTCGACAAGAAGTAGCTGACGGTCGTCGCCACACCGACGCCGATCAGGCCGGGCACCATGAAGCTGTGGTTCAGCAGGTACTTCCCGATACGGGTCGTGCCCGTAGGGTCCATGCTCATCGCCGCGAGGTCGCCCGGATAGGTACAGAAGAAGAAGTGGGCGTAGCAGGCGGGCATGACCCCGAGCAGGACGGTGGTGGGCAGCCCGAGGGCGAGGCCGAAGGGAACCATGATGGCGAGGGTCGCGGCCTGGCTCTTGACGAACGCGCACACGGCGAACATGGCGAGAGCGAAGGTCCAGGGCGCGTACTCGACCATTCTCTTGACGCCGCCGACGATGACCTCCTGGTTTCCCTTCTCGAAGGTGTCGCTCATCCAGGCGATTCCGAAGATGGCGACGACCGCCACCATTCCCGCGGTGAAGACGCTCGAGCGGACGACCTCAGCGGGCTTGGCGCCGGTAGCGAAGAGCAGGACGGCCCCCGCGCTCAGCATCACTATCTGAACCACGGTCGTCAGGGGGACGGGCTTGCCTTCGAAGCTCGGCAGAAGCTGGGGGAAGAGGGCGAGCACGACGATCGCGGAAATGCCTGCGAGAAAAATGGCCACGGCGGGCCTGGCAGTGCGCGGAAGCCGCTTTCCGAGCGACGTGACCGAAATCTCGAGCGACTCTCGATACGCGGGGTCCTTTAGCCGCTTCTGGAACTCGGGGTCCTTGTCGAGGTCCTTGCCGCGGTTCATGCTCCAGAGAGCTGCGGCCAGCACTCCCACCAGGCCTGCCGGTAGCGTCACCT
>JBOGJK010000529.1:0-2793 GCA_050745345.1 Thermoanaerobaculia bacterium | reverse complement strand
GTTTCGCGGCGTCGGGAGCTTCCCGGTCCGGGCATACGCCATCCTGGCGGACGGGCGATGAAAGGGAGGGGCCCGATGGGACTGTTGACACTGGCGGTCGCGCTGGCCGTGGCCTCGAACGTCCTCTACCACGTCTCGCAGAAATCGATCCCCGGCGATGCCCACCCGCTGGCGTCTCTGACCGTGACGTACCTCGTCGCGCTCGTGGTGACGCTCCTGCTCTGGCCGCTCTTTCCGAGCGAAGGTCCGGCCTTGCGCTCGCTCGGCAGACTCAACTGGGCAAGCTACACGGTCGGTGTCGCGATCGTGGGAGTCGAGGCGGGCATCCTGCTCGCCTACCGCGGGGGACTGAGGGTCAGCGTCGGCTCGACGACCGTCAACGTCGCCGTGGCGCTGCTCCTGATTCCCGTGGGGATCCTCTTCTTCCGGGAGCGTCTTTCCTTCGCCGACGCCGCGGGAGTCGTTCTGTGTCTGGCGGGACTGGTCCTGATCGTCGGCCGGTGAGGTTGCAATGATCCGCGTCTGCCTCGCCGGCGCGACCGGCTGGGTGGGACGGGCTCTCGTGCCCGCGATTGCCGCCGCGCCGGACCTCGATCTCACGGCGGCCGTCTCGCGCCGCCACGCGGGCCGCCGGCTCTCCGAAGCTCTGCAAAGCGAGGCCCCGCCCGTCACGGTGAGCGGATCCGTCGCGGAAGCTCTCGCCACGGCCTGCGACGTGCTCGTCGATTACACGAGCCCCGAGGCCGTCCGCGGCAACGTGCTCGAGGCCGTCCGGCGCGGCGTTCACGCGGTCGTCGGGACTTCGGGCCTGACCGAGGAGGACTTCGCCGCGATCGACGCGGCCGCGCGCCCGATGAGGGTCGGCGTCCTGGCGGCGGGCAACTTCGCCGTGACGGCGGTCCTGCTGCAGCGGTTCGCCGAGATCGCCGCGCGGCACGTGCCGCAGTGGGAGATCGTGGAGTACGGCAAAGCCGCCAAGCCCGACGCGCCGAGCGGCACGGCGCGGGAGCTCGCGGCGCGCCTCGCGCGCGTGCGGGCTCCCGGAGTCGCGCACCCGATCGAGCGCACGCACGGGATGCGGGAGGCGCGCGGCGCCACGCTGTCCGGCTCCCAGGTTCACTCGGTGCGGCTCCCGGGCTTTTCCTCTTCCATCGAGATCCTCTTCGGCTTGCCGGAGCAGCGCCTCTCGATCCGGCACGATTCGGGCTCTGGAGCCGGGCCCTACGTGGAGGGCACGTTGCTCGCGGTCCGCCGCGTCGCGGAGTTGCCCGGCCTGCGGCGCGGCCTCGACAGCGTTCTGGAGCTCTGAGGCCTCTCGGGACCCGCTTCCGGAAATGGGGGGGCGCGCGGGGGTGTTGACACTCCCACGATGCCCCCGACGCAAGCTCCGCGCCGCGCGGCTCTTCTCCTCCTCGGCGGGGCGGCGCTCCTGGCCCTCGGCTCCGTCGCGGCGGCGCGTCTCTCCCGGGCGGAAGGCCCGGAGCCTCGAGCGCTGCGTTCCGCCGCCGCTGCTGTCACCCTCGTGCCGGTGGCGTCGGGGCTGGGGGCCATCACGGCGATCACGCACGCCGGCGACGAGCGCCTCTTCGTGACGGTCCAGAACGGCCTGGTGCGCGTCCTCTCGGCGGGGTCGGTGCTGCCCGCGCCGTTTCTCGACATCGCCTCGCTGGTTTCCTGCTGCGGCGAGCGGGGCCTTCTGTCGGTAGCCTTCCACCCCGAGCACCACGTCAACCGCTTCTTCTTCGTCAACTACACCAACACCGCCGGCGACACCGTCGTCGCGCGCTACCAGACGCTCGCTTCCGACCCGAACCGCGCGGACCCGGCCACCGCCATCACGCTCCTGACCATCGACCAGCCCTTTCCCAACCACAACGGGGGGCAGCTCGAGTTCGGCCCCGACGGGTACCTCTACATCGGCATGGGGGACGGCGGGTCGGCCAACGACCCGATGTGCAACGCGCAGCGGGACGAGACGCTCTTGGGCAAGCTGCTGCGGATCGACGTGGACCAGAACGTCAACTCGCCCCCGTTCTACGGCATCCCTTCGGACAACCCCTTCGCGACACCCGGCGGAGCGCGGGACGAGATCTGGGCCAGGGGGCTTCGCAATCCGTGGCGCTTCTCCTTCGATCGGGTCACCGGAGACCTCTGGATCGGCGATGTGGGGCAGGGGGACCGCGAGGAGATCGACGTTGCGCCCGGCGCGAGCCGGGGCGGCGAGAACTACGGCTGGAAGATGATGGAAGGCACGCGCTGCGCGGGCAGCTCGGGGTGCCCGGCCGGCGTGCCGTCCTGCAACGCGGCGGCGCTCGTCCTGCCGCGCTACGAGTACAACCACTCCGAGGGGTGCTCGGTGACGGGCGGCTACGTCTATCGCGGGACCCTCGTCCCGGCCCTCTCCGGACGCTATGTCTACGGCGACTACTGCTCGGGCCGTCTCTGGGCCAACGGCGAGCGGCTTACGCCCGTGGCGCCGCAGCTCTCGACCTTCGGCGAGGACGCCGCAGGCGAGCTGTACGCGGGCACGCAGGACGGCCGCGTCCAGAGGTTCTTCGACCCCAGCGCGCCGACCGCGACGCCCACGCCGGCGGTCACGCCCGAGCGAATCGTGGTTCCGGCTCCGCACCGGTCCCTCACACCACGCGCGCTCGACCGGAACGAATGAGTCCCTCCTTTTCTCGCCGGGCTCAGCCCCCGCGCGCCGACGCCGCCCCCTGTCCCCAGAGGAAGAACGCAAGGGCCGAAAGCGCCGCGAGCAGGACCCCGTAGGCGGCCGCCACACCCATCTCC
>JBOGJK010000528.1:0-3414 GCA_050745345.1 Thermoanaerobaculia bacterium | reverse complement strand
CGCTCGCCGCCTTCGCGCGCAGGAGCCTCGGGGCGAAGACGGCGGCGCTGCTCGTCGATTCCCGCAGCGACTACAGCGTGGGCCTGGCGGAGGCGTTTGCGCGAGACTTCACGGCCGCGGGAGGGCGGATCGTCGGCCAGCTGAAGTACTCGGAGGGGGACTCCGACTTCTCCGCCCAGCTGACCGCGATTCTCCCTCTCTCCCCCGATGTCCTCTTCATCCCTGGCTACTACACCGACGCCGGGCTCATCGCCCGGCAGGCCCGGGGGCTCCACCTGCAAGCGCTGCTGCTCGGCGCCGACGGATGGGACTCGCCGAAGCTGGTGGAGATCGGAGGGAAGGCGCTGGAGGGATCCTATTTCTCCAACCACTATTCGGTCGACGACCCGTCCGCCGTGGTGCGCCAGTTCGTGGCCGCCTACGAGAAGGCATTCGGAAGCCCGCCCGACTCGATCGCGGCCCTCTCCTACGACGCGGCCAGGCTCGTGGCCGACGCGATCCGCAGGGCGGGCTCGACGGAGGGCAAGCGCGTGCGGGACGCGCTGGCGGCGACGGCAGGCTTTCGCGGCGTCACCGGCGCGATCACCTTCGATGCGGAGCGCAACCCCGTCAAGCCGGCGGTGCTGCTGAAGGTCGAGGGAGGAAAGTTCCGCTTCGCGGCGTCGGTCGCGCCGTGAGCGTGAACCGTGAACCGGGAACCGGGAACCGTGAGGTGTTTTCGGTTCACGGTTTTCGGTTTACGGTTTACGGTTCACGGTTCACGGTTCACGGTTTACGGTCGATCACGAGCTCGTCGAAGGCCGCGATCCCCGTTCCCTCCGTCGCCAGGCCAACCTGTCCCGAGGCCGGCCCGGGGTCGCTGCCGCGGAGCAGGTCCTTCTCGTTCCAGCGCGCCGACACGGTGGCTCCGTCGAGCGACACGGTCAGGATGCCCCATTCGCGATCGAGCAGGGCGTCGCCGCGGGCAAGCTCCGTCGGGACCCCGCCGCGGTAGGTGGTCAAGCGCGCTTGCCCGGATTGTCCGTCGAGAAGCAGGACGAGGAAGTCCCTTTCGCCCGCCATGCGGAAGACGAGACCGGCCCTGGAGGGGAGCTTCTTGAGCGCGACCGACAGCTTCCCGTCCTCGAGGGAGACATTGCGCCGCAACGCGACGGCAATGGAACCGTCGGGGCGGCTCTTCATCGTCTGGGTGAGCTGGTTCGGGGCCGACGGCGGATTGAAGTCGGCGATCACGATCCAGTTCGCCTTCCCGGGAGCCGCGAGCGTCGCGGCGTCGAAGAAGGCGGGGGGACGCGCCCCGGCATCCGCGTCGAAGTGGCTCCGCCAGCTCTCGCCTGAAGCGGCGACCGGCAGGCTGGACACGAGGAGAAGAAGGGCCTTGCGAGTCTTGTTCTTCATTCGAATGCGGGAAAACCCTCGCTCGCGGTTAAAATTCCCTCCATGAACCAATCGAGCGCCGTCCCCTACCGGATCGAGAGAGGCGGCTTCCGGTTCGAGTTCCCGGCCTCCGAAGTCGCGCGCTTGAAGAAGCTGCCCGACTTCGAGTTCGAGGAGGAGCCGGCCGTGGCCGACGAGTTCTTGCGCTTCCGGGCCGAACGTTGGGCGGAGAACCTGGCCGACGCCGGCGCCCCGCCCGGTCCCGTCCGGATCCGCATCGACACTCACCAGCGCAAGACGCAGTTCTATCGGGGTGAGGAGCTGCTCTTCAGCGACGACCTCTAGAAGCTCAGGATCGAGCGAATCGTCCGTTCAATCGCCAGAAAGGCCTGGCGGGAGTAGGGGTCGACCACCACGCGCACCTCCGCCGGGGGCGTGACGTCCTCGACCAGCGACTCCGCGAACCGGTCGGCTTGCTTCTCGAGGAATTCCTCGCCGAGCTCGCGGTCGGTACGGCCCCGGGAGCCGGGCAGCTCGCGCAGCCTCGCGAGGTCTGCCGGCTCCAGGCGCAGCCGGAAGCCTCGGGCCTCCCGGTAGAGCGGCTCCCGGTTCTCGGCAAGCGACAGGCGGGGGGCGCCCCGGGGGGCGGGGGCCGAAGCCTCGGCAGCCGCCGCCGGCGGAGGCTCTGCCGGCACCGCAACCCGCTCGGCCGGCCGCTCGGCCTCAGCCTGCTCCGGGATGACCGCCTCCGGCAGCGGCTTGCCCGGCTCTCCACCCGGGCCCGGCGGTCTCGTCCCGTCGCTCATCGTCCCGCCAGCAGATTCTTCGAGATGACGATTCGCTGAATCTCGCTCGTCCCCTCGTAGATCGTCGTCACGCGCGCGTCCCGGTAGTAGCGCTCGACCGGATACTCGCGCGAGTAACCGTAGCCTCCGAAGACCTGGATCGCCTGCGCGGCGATCGCGTTGGCGGCCTCCGTCGCGTAGACCTTCGCCATGGAGCTCTCCTTCGAGTGGCGCAGCTCCGGTTTCTCCGAGTGGAGCGCCGCCCGGTACGTCAGCCACTTCGCCGCCTCGATCTTGAGCTTCATGTCGGCGATCTGGAAGCCGATCGCCTCGTGCTCCGCGAGCTTGCGGCCGAACGTCTCACGCGTCTGCGCATAGGCGACGGAAGCCTCATAACAGGCGCGGGCGATCCCGATCCCCTGCGCCGCGATGCCGATGCGGGAATGGTCGAGAGTCGTCATCGCGATCGTGAACCCCTGCCCCTCCTCCCCGAGGCGGCGCGAGAGAGGCACACGCACCCCCTCCAGAGAGATCCCGGCGGTCTTCGATGCTCGCAGCCCCATCTTTTCCTCGGGAGCGCCCACCCGGAAGCCGTCGTCCTCCGCGGACACCAGGAATGCGGTAATGCCGCGGGTGCCCAGCGCCGGCTCCGTCATCGCCATGACGACGTACCACTTCGCCTCGCCGGCGTTGGTGATCCAGGCCTTGGCGCCCTCCAGCACGTAGTGATCTCCGTCGCGGACGGCGCGCGTCTTCTGGTTCGCGGCATCCGAGCCCGACTGCGGCTCGGTCAGCGCATAGGCGCCGAGCGCGCGGCCGGTGGCCAGCTCCACGAGAATCGTCCGCTTCTGCTCCTCCGTTCCGAACTTCCAGATCGGATAGCAGGCCACCGAGTTGTTCACGGAGACGATGACGGCCGTCGAGGCGCAGACCCGGGCGAGCTCCTCGACGGCCAGGATGTAGGAGAGCGCGTCCACGCCGGCTCCCCCGTACTCCTCCGGCACCATCATGCCCATGATCCCCATCTGGGCGAGCTTGGCCAGGATCTCTCTCGGAAACTCGGCCTCTTTCTCCCGCCGGGCCACACCCGGAGCGATCTCCGACTCCGCGAAGTCGCGGACCGCGTCGCGGATCCGGACCTGTTCTTCGGTCGGCTCGAAGTTCACGGGTTGCGCGGGGCTGCCTGCGGTCCCGGGCGGCCGCCGCGCCCGCGGCGCCGGCGACGGAAGCGCCGGCGTGAGCCCCCGGGAAG
>JBOGJK010000527.1:0-3209 GCA_050745345.1 Thermoanaerobaculia bacterium | reverse complement strand
AGACAATTCAGTGCGGTAATTTTATTGGAGGCAAGTGGGAGCAGCGGGGAGCGAACGGCATCACGCGGCGCAATCCCGCTAACACGCGTGACGTCGTGGCCACCGCCCCGGACTCCTCGGCCGAGGATGCCCGCCGGGGCATCGAGGCCACGGCGGATGCGTTTCAACGCTGGCGGCGGACCATCCCCCCGGAGCGTGGCAAGATCGTGCTCCGGGCGGCTCAGCTTCTCGAATCGCGGCTGGAGGAGGTCGCCCAGCTTCTCACCCGGGAAGAGGGGAAGATCGTTAGTGATTCCCGGGGCGAGGTTAAGCGCGGCATCGACATCATGGAGTACGCGGCGGGCATGGGGCGGCGGTTGGGCGGGCAGACCTTTCCGACGGAAGTCCCCAACGTCTTTTGCTTCACCACCCGCCAGCCGATCGGCCCGGTCGCCGCCATCAGCCCCTGGAATTTTCCCGTGGCCATTCCGTGCTGGAAGATCGCGCCGGCGCTGGTCTGCGGGAACACGGTGGTCTGCAAGCCCTCCCCCCTGACGCCTGCCACGGCGACTCGGGTGGTCGAGATCTTCGAAGAGGCGGGGCTCCCTCCGGGGGTGTTGAACCTGGTGCATGGCGGGGCCCAGGTCGGCACTGAACTGATCAACCACCCGCTGATCCGCGGGATCTCCTTTACGGGCTCGACGAAGGTCGGCATGGCCATCCACATGGCCGCGGCCCGGCGTCTCGCCAAGGTCCAGTTGGAGATGGGAGGAAAGAACCCGCAGATTATCCTGCGGGACGCCGACCTGAAAAATGCTATCGACTGCCTCGTCCCGGCCGCCTTCGGCTCGACCGGGCAGCGGTGCTCGGCGACCAGCCGGGCCATCGTGGAGCGCGCGGTGGCGCGGGACGTCATGGCGCTCTTGCTGGAGAAGACCAAGGCCATCCGCGTCGGGCCGGGGGATCGCCCGGAGATCACCATGGGGCCCCTGGTGGACGAGGCCCGCCTGCGAGACGTGAAAGGCTTCGTGGAGCGGGCGCGCGCAGAAGGGGCGGAGGTGGTCATCGGGGGGTCCGAGCCCGAAGGGCTGCGCGACGGCTACTTCTATGCCCCGACGGTCGTCGCCAACGTACGGCCCGAGTACGAAATCGCCAAGGAAGAGGTATTCGGACCAGTCCTGAGCTTCATCGAAGTCAACGACCTCGAGGAGGCCCTCAGGGTGGCCAACGCGGTGGACTACGGCCTCTGCGCCTCGATCTTCACCCGAGACATCGGTCGGGCCTTCACTTTTGTCGACAAGATTGATTCCGGGATGATCCATGTGAACCGGCCGGGGCTCGGAGGGTTCTCCCATATGCCCTTCGGCGGATTCAAGTACTCGAGCTACGGCGCGCGAGAGGTGGGCGACGACACCATCAACTTCTATACTGACATCAAGAGCGTCTACATCCAGGAGACCTGAGGCAAGGGCGATAGCCACCCGATCCCTTCGCGCAGCACACCTGACGCTGCATCCCACCTGTCCCGGTCGGCACCACGAGGAGTGCCCCCATCCATGTCCCTCCACAACCCCGGCTCCCTTGTGCCCAGCTGCCGCTGACGCCATAATAGGATCGTAGAAGGATTCCCCTTCATCTGAGAGGCCAGGATGGACAACCGGGAAGTCGCACACATCTTGAACGCCATGGCCGACATGCTCGAGATCAAGGGTGACAATCCCTTCCGGATCCGGGCGTACCGCCGGGCCGCGCAAAACATCGAGGGGCTGGCAGAGGACGTCGCAACCCTCATCGTCCGACAAACGCTCGAAGAGATCCCGGGAATCGGCAAGGACCTGGCGGCCAAGATCCATGAGATCGTCACCACCGGCACGTTTCAGGAATACGAAAAGCTCAAGGCACAAATCCCTTCGGGCGTGGTTGAGCTCCTCAAGGTCCCGGGAGTAGGCCCCAAGACTGCGCAGCTTTTCTATGAGACGAAGAGGATCGACAGCATCGCGAGACTCGAGGCGGCCGCCCGCGCCGGCGAGCTTCGGGGCCTTCCTGGGATCAAGGCCAAGACCGAAGCGAATATCCTTCGGGGCATCGAGATGCTCAAACGCGCCTCGGGGCGCATGCCGATCGGCCTCGCCCTCCCCCTGGCCCGGGAGATCATCGCCCGCCTTCGGCAGGTCAAGGGAGTGACGCGGATCGAATGCGCAGGTAGCGTCCGGCGGATGAAGGAAACTGTCGGAGACATCGACATCCTGGCGGTCTCGGCCGCTCCGGGCAAGGTCATGGACGCCTTCGTCGCCCTCCCCGTGGTGCGCGAGGTCCTCGCCCATGGGGAGACGAAGTCGAGTGTGATGACCCGGCAGGGCATCCAAGTGGATGTTTTGGTCGTCGATCCCAAGGCCTTCGGGGCGGCCTGGGTGTACTTCACGGGGTCCAAGGCCCACAATATCCACCTGCGGGACATGGCAAAGAAGAAGGGGTTGAAGATCAGCGAGTACGGAGTCTTTGCGGAGCGAACCGGCAAGCGGATCGCCGGCAAAGAAGAGGAAGAGATCTATGAGGCCCTCGGCCTCCCGTACATCGCCCCGGAGCTCCGCGAGGATACCGGTGAGATCGAGGCGGCCCTGAAGGGGCAACTGCCGGACCTGATCACGGCGGACGATATCAGCGGAGATCTCCACGTGCACAGCACATGGAGCGATGGGGCCCATACCATCAAAGAGGTGGTGGAAGCCGCCCGGAGGCGAGGCTATCGCTACATCGCCATCACCGATCACTCGAAGGGGGTAGGGATTGCCCGCGGCCTCACAGGGGAGGATCTGGCAAAGCAATGGGAAGAGATCAACCGGCTGAATCGGGGCCTCAGGGACTTTCGGATTCTCACCGGCATCGAGGCGAATATCCGGGCCGACGGCAGTCTGGACCTTCCGGATAGCGTCTTGACGAAACTAGACTTTGTGGTCGCCTCGGTCCATTCCGCCTTCCGTCAGGACCGACAGACGATGACCGAGCGGATCGTCCGCGCCGTCAGCAACCCGTATGTGCGAGTGCTCGGACATCCCACCGGCAGACTGCTGGGCGAACGCGAGCCCTTGGACCTCGACTTTGATCGCGTCCTCGATGCCTCCCGCACGCACGGGGTGGCCCTCGAGATCAATGCCTCGCCGTACCGGCTGGACCTGAACGACGCCCATGCGCGCCTGGCGAAGGAGGCCGGTGTCCCCCTCGTCATCAAC
>JBOGJK010000526.1:0-4275 GCA_050745345.1 Thermoanaerobaculia bacterium | reverse complement strand
TCCTGGACGGGGCGATGGGGACCATGATCCAGCGCTGGAACCTGGGCGAGGCGGCGGCGAGGAGCGGCGGTGACGGCGCGACTTCCTCTGCCGAGAAGGGCGGCAGCGATCGGGCGGCGGAGTCCCCTGCCTGTGCAGACACGGCCCGCGGCGAAGGCGCCGCGGGCGCTGCGATCCGGTGCGCCCTCTCGTTGTCGATCAGCAGCGCCAGCCCGAAAACGGTTCCCGCGAGGATCAGGAGCGCTCCGGTCCCGCTCGCCCGGCTGGGGCGGCGCAACCGGGCCGCTTCGAGCAGCATAGGATCGGTCAGCGCCGGCTCGGGCGGCGGGGCCGGCGGGCAGATCGTGTCTTCCGTGACCGGGAAGGCCGGCTCCGTAGATCCTGCATCGGAGACGCCCGAAGAGTCTCCCAGCGCCTCGGCGATCTCGGCGGGGGTGAGGTCGAATGGCTCGCCCTCGCGCGGCGTGAGCGCCTCCACGGGAAGCTCGAAGGCTCTTCGGGCGGCCGCCGGCTCGCTTGCCGCCGGCGCATCCGGCTGGCCCGCCAGCCGCGGCTCGGTCTCGACGGGGTTTGTCGAGTCCGCGTCGGCAGGCGGCACGCCGGACGACTCGGGGTTCAAGAGCCTGTACAGGTAGAACGCCAGGCCGGCCGGGTAGAGCAGTTTCGGCGCGGCCATCTTGGTCTCCTGCAGCGCACGCCGCATGTCCGCGATCGATGCGTAGCGCTCCTCGGGAGGCGCCAGCGCGACCTTCAGGAAGGCGCCGATCTCCTGGGAGAACGGATCGCCGGCGCGCAGCTCCGGCAGCGGCGCTCCCAGTGCGGGGCGGCGCCCGGTCAACAGCTCGAGCAGCATGATCCCGAGTGAGTAGACATCGCAGTTGGCGAACGCCCGTTTGCGGTCTCGCGCCTCGGGCGCCACGTACGGCGCGACTTCCCTCGAGGCGCGGGGCTTGCGCAGCGCCGGCAGGGCCGCCGGAGCGAGCCCGAATCCCGCGATGCGCACCTCGGCGTCGTTGGAGATGGAGACGAAGCCGGGCCACAGGACGCCGTGCGGCGTCAGATCCCGCTCGAGGAAACGCGTCGCCGCCTCCGTCGCCTCGATCATCTTTTCGCCGAGCAGCAGGGCGTACTCGGTCGTCACCGGCGCCCTGGCCGCGCGCGCCATCGCGAGGACTCGGTCGAGCGTCCAGCCCGCGGTCTCGTACCAGGCCATGAACGGGACGCCGCCGATCGAGCCGTACTGGAGACGGCGCACGATCCCGTCGTGCGCAAGCGCCGGCAGCCGCGCCTCGAGCTTCTCGACGGCCGCGTGCACCGCCCGGGGCGACAGCTCACCCGACTGCAGGATACGCACCCGCACGAAACGCTTCTCGTCGGCCGAATGGATCGCCCGGTAGACGCTGCCCAGGGGATCGTCGCCAAGTTGGGCGACCAGCAGGTAGTCGCCGAAGGGCCGCGGAAGTGTCGTTTCTTCCTTCATCGAGTGCAAAAAAGTGGCGCAGCGTCCCCCGGGAGCCCTCGGCGTGGGGACCCCTGCCGGGCCTTAATCATTGACTCAGCCTGATTTAAACACCAGTCAAACTCCGTGACGGATTCCGTCGTCTCCGGGTTTCCAGTGTGTTTCCGGAGGAAGCAATGGCCGAGCCAATCGGTCATTAGGAGGGGGGCCCGGAAGATCCGCACCTCTTCGAGCCTCGCCTCGGGTCTCAGCTTCCCATCCTCCTCGCCCAAAGCGTCGAGCTGGCTGTTGGCGATGTAGAAGAAGTCGCTTCCGGCGATCGCCCCGGTCGTCGGCGCCTCGAGCTCCGGGTTGCGCCCCTCGATCACCCGCTCGCCCACGACGCGCTCCCCCGCGGGGTCCAGAGGGAGGTGGACGACGCGCTCCATTCCCGGCCCGTTCTGGATCGCGACGAGGCTCGCTCCGTAGGCATAGAGCCGGTCGGCCGAGTGGAGCGTGACCGCGCGCGGATGCGGCAGCGGGCGCGTCTTCTTCGTCGCGATCTCTACGATCGAGATTCCCTTCGAGAAGTCCGCCGCGTCGAGCCTCGATCCGGAGACGTCCAGCGCGATGCCGTTCGGGTACGTGAAGCTCCGCCCTGGCAGGAACGCCTCGATCGACTCGCCCCCGGGGGCGAGCCTGTAGATCGCGCCGGCCTCGCTGTCGGTCAGGAAGACCTCTCCGGCGCCGGTCACGGCGAGGTCGTTGAAGAGGTGCTTGCCCGAACGGCCGTCGAGGACGTGCTTGCCGAGGAGCCGTCCCGTCACGAGGTCGAAGGCGAAGAGGCCCGAGGAGCCGGCGGCCGGGCCTTCGCGGCCGTCGGCGGCGAAGGCGGCCCAGAGGATCCGCCGGGCCGGATCGACCCGGAGGCCCAATACCGTCCAGAGGCCGTCCCGTCCGCTCGGGACGAAGTCGCTCGCCGCGCCGTCGGGCGCGAGACGCAGGATCTTCTTCTTGTAGAGGCTCCCGACGTAAAAGCTCTTGCCCGAGGGGTCCCAGGCAATCCCCTCGGGGATGAGGTCTCGCTCCGCGATCCGGAAGGCAAGCGTGCTCGTGCGCGCGGGCGGGCGGCTGGCGAGGCGTCCGGCAAGCTCCCGGAACGGCTCGAACTTCTTCGACGTCGCAAAGCGCGCGTCGCCCGCCAGGTCGAAGTCGTACCCGAGGGACACGGCCTTCTCGAGCCACCGGATCGCGTCCGCGTGCCGGCCCGAGCCCGCCTCGGCGGCCGCGAGCTCGTACATGAGACCGCCGTGGCCCGGCGAGGTCGAGAGCATCTTCTCGAGCCGTTCGATTCTGGAGGCGGCAGAGCCCTCCGCGGCGGTCGGCAAGAGCAGGAGAAGCGCCGCGAAGATAGAGTGGGCGCCGATCGAGGCTCGGGAGAGGCCATGGAGAGATCGTCGGCCGATTCGCAAGAGAAGCTCCTTTACCAGGGCGAGCACCTGTCGCTGAAACAGACGGGCTCCTGGGAGTTCGTCGAGCGCCGGGGCAAGGCCGGAGGCGTCATGGTCGTGGCGGTGACGCCGGAGGAGGATCTGCTCCTGGTGGAGGAGTACCGGCCGCCGGTGGGCGGGCACGTGATCTCCCTTCCTGCGGGGCTCGTCGGCGACGGGGGCAAAGCGGAAGATCCGGCCGAGGCCGCCCGAAGGGAGCTCTGCGAGGAGACCGGGTACGAGGCGGCGGCGCTGGAGTTCCTGGGAGGCGGGCCGAGCTCTCCGGGCCTCGCTTCGGAGAGGGTCTCCTTCTTTTTCGCCCGCGACGTTCGGAAGACCGGCGAGCCCACGGCGGAAGAGTCGATCACGCTGCACCTCGTGCCGCTGCCGCGGGTGCGGAGCTGGGCGCGGGAGCGGGAGCGCGAAGGAGCCCTGATCCATCCTCTGCTCTGGGCCGCTCTCTACCTGGCCTTTCCGGCGGCCGGCGCTCCATAATACACGAATACACGCCTGACCCCATGCGGCTGCTCTTTGTGACGGGAACGCCGGCGGGCGCGCGGGCCGGAAGCGGCACGTTCGTCGGCATCTCGGTGCTGCGCGAGGCGCTGGCCCGTGACGGGCACCGGGTCGATCTGGTCGCCCCGGAAGGCGACTCCCCGGGCACCCTGTCGCGACTGCTCTTCAACCTGGGCGCGTGGCGGGCCGCACGGCGCACGCTCTACGACGCCTTGGTGGGCTTCGACCTGGACGGGCTCTTCGTTCGGGCGCGCGGGGCGCGGCGGATCGCTTCGATCAAGGGAGTGATTGCCGACGAGCTGCGGTTCGAGTCGGGTCTGACAAGGCTCTCGCTGTGGGTGGCCTCGCGCTTCGAGAAGCTTCACGTCCGGCGCGCCGAGAAGGTCTTGAGCCCCAGCTCCTACGCCGCCGACCGGATCGCGGCCGAGTACGGCATCGCGCGGCAGTCGATCCGAGTCGTGCCGGAGCCGATCGATCTGTCGCGCTGGCAGGCGGCTCTGGCGGCAGCCAAGCGCGGTACCGCCGCGGGCGGTCCCGTGATCCTGTGCGTCGCGCACCTCTATCCGCGCAAGCAGGTCTCGAGCCTCCTGCGCGCCATGCTGCTTCTGAAGTCGAAGGCTCACCTGCGGGTCGTCGGGGCGGGGCCGGAGCTGCCCGCCCTGCGGCGCCTTGCCGGAGAGCTGGGCCTCGCGGACCGCGTGGACTTGCGGGGACATCTCCCCTTCGAGCGCCTCGTCGAGGAATACCGCGACGCCGACGTCTTTTGCCTGCCGAGCCTTCAGGAGGGCTTCGGGATCGTCTTCCTCGAGGCGATGGCCGCCGGCCTGCCGG
>JBOGJK010000525.1:0-4217 GCA_050745345.1 Thermoanaerobaculia bacterium | reverse complement strand
GGGCGAGACCCCTCCCGGGCGTCGGTCCTGGCCGGCGCGGCCGTTTCCTTCATCGCCGCTCTCTTCCTGCTCCGCGCGATCCGCCCGGCGCTCCTGCTCGACGCGGAGCCCTCCTGGGCCCTCCCGAGGTTCGCGCTGGGACTCGCCGTGGTCGCCCTCTGCGGAGCGTGCGGGACGCTTTCCGCCGGAGGCTTCCTCCTCTGGAGCCGCACGCGAAGCGCCGGGCGGGAGCTGCCGCCTCTCGCGCTGCCCCGCGCGGCGCTCGGTCTTCTCGCCGCCGGCGCGCTCGCCGCGGGCATCCTCCTGCGCTTTGCCGGGCTCGAGCGGGTCCCGGAGCCGCTCTGGCTCGACGACGTATCGCTGATCGGGCCGGCCCTTTCGCTCGAAGGCTCGCCGCGGGACTTCGCCGACTCTGTGCGCGCCGCCCCGGCCGGCGTCGCGAGGCCGTACGGCAGTGTGGGCGTCCTCTACCTGGAGGCGTACCGGCTCGCGCTTGCGAGCTTCGGGACGACGGTCGTCGGCGTGCGCTTGCTCTCGGCTCTGGCGGGCTCCCTTTCGCTGGTGACGGCAGGGCTTCTCGGGCGGGCGCTTCTCCCGCGCGGAGGAGGGGCGCTCGCGGTCCTCGCGCTCGCCGGCCTGCGCTGGTCCCTCATCCTCTCGCGATGGGGGTGGGTTCAGATCGTGCTCGCTCCCATCGTGGACGTGGCGTGCCTGCTGCTGATCGCCGCCCGCCGGCGTGCGAGCGCCATGCTGGCCCTCGCGGCGGGTGCGGTGGCGGGGCTCGGCGCGCACGTGTACCTCTCCGCCTGGATCGCCGCGGCGGGCCTCGTCGCCTTCGCGGCCTGGCCCCTCGAAACCGCTGAGAGGACCGGGGCGAGGCTCCGCCTCGCGGCGCTCGTGCTCCTCGGATTCGGGGCAGCCGCGGCGCCTCTCTTTCTCTTGCGCGAGGGGCGCCGGGCCCCATACTTCGCGCGCGCGGGAGACCACAACGTCGTCTCGGAGGTCCGCCGCGAGCGCTCCCCGTTGCCCCCGCTTGCCGCCGCGGCCGATGCGCTGGCCGGCCCGTGGCTTCTCGCCGACCCTTCGCCCCGCAACGATCTGCCGGGGCGCCGCCGGCTTGGGTGGCTCCTGGGCGTTCCGGTCGCCCTCTGCTTCGCGCGCGCGATCCTGCGCCCGCGCTCGGAGCTCTCGGCGCTGCTGCTCGCCCAGGCGGTGGCGGCCTTCGCCGCCTCGGTGGCCGGAGGCCAGGCCGGCAGCCCGAACGGCGCCCGCTTCGCATACTTGACGACGCTGACCGCCCTCGCCTCCGCGGCGGGCGCCCTCGCCCTCTCGACCTCCTGGAGGGAGCGGTGGCGGCGCCCGGCGGCGGCGGCCGCGGTGGGCCTGATCGCGATTGCCGGGGCCGCCGGGGCGCGCGACGCGCTGCTCGACTGGCCCACGCGGCGGGAGACCTTCGACGGCTTCCACGGGCAGGACACGCTGATCGGGCGCGCCGCCGCGCGGTGGGCCGAGCGGGGCACGGTCTCCATCCAGCCCGGCCTCGGCCACTCCGACGTCCTCATCCGGGCGGTCTCCACGTATCGGCTCGGAGCCCACCCGCGTACCGCCGGTTCCGGCCGGCCGCCCCGGCGCTTCCGGGTCGTCTCGCCCGCGGCTCCGCCCGCGCCGGGGGAACGGGTCGTCGAGCGCGTGCGGGATGGCTGGGGCAGAGAGTGGGCGGTCGTGCTCGGCCGCGCCGGCAGGGAGCCGTGAGCGCCCGGTTGGATCGCCCCGCGCAGGTGGCGGTTCTGGCGGGAGTGTCGGCCTCCTTCGTGGCCGCCGCGACACTGGTCGGCTCGATCCGGCCGGCGCTTCTCCTGGACGGCGATCCCTCCTGGGCTCTCGCGCGGTTTCTCTTGACTCTCCTGGTGGTCGCCGCGTCGGCCGCTTCCGGGGGGGCGGCAGCCGCCCTCGTCCTGTCGGCCGGCCGGTCGCCCGTTGTCGGGCGGGATCTCGAGCCGCTCGAGCTTCCGGCCTGGGCGCTCGCCGTGACGGCCGCCCTCGCCCTCCTCCTCGGCGCCTGCGTGCGCTTCGCGGGTCTGGAGCGACTGCCGTTTCCCCTCTGGCACGACGAGGTCCTCGTTCTGCCGCAGGCCCTCGCGCTCGAGGGACGTCCGCGGGACTTTCGGGACGCCGTGCGCACGATCTCGGACGACGGGGGCAACCCCTCGGGCACTGTGGGTGTGCTCTACCTCGAGGCCTTCCGCGCCGTGCTCTCCGCCTTCGGCACGACGGTGTTCGGAGTGCGCTTTCTCTCGGCTTTCGCCGGAGTGCTCTCGCTTGCGACGGCGATGCTTCTGGGGCGGGCCCTGCTGCCGCGCGGAGGCGGGATGCTGGCGGGACTGGCGCTGGCGGGCCTGCGCTGGCACCTGATCCTGTCGCGCTGGGCCTGGGTGCTGATCTTCGTCGTGCCGATCCTCGATGTCGCCACACTGCTCGCGCTGCGCGCGCGCCGGCGGGTGAGCGCCGCCGCCGCGGCCGGTGCCGGTGTCGTGGCGGGAATCGGGACGCATGTCTATCTGTCGGCGTGGGTCGCGGCGCCCTCTCTAATCCTGCTGCTCCTGTGGCCGGCGGAGAATCGCAGGCGTCGGCTACTTCCCGCGCTCTGCTTCGCCGCGTCCTTCGCGGCGGCGGCGCTGCCGCTCTTTCTCCTGCGGGAGGGGCGGCGAGCCTCCTACCTGGTACGGGCGAGCAACCACAACGTGGCCGTCGAGATGCGGCGGACTCGCTCGGCGCTGCCCCTCGTGCGCGCCGCGAGAACGGCTCTTCTCGCCCCGTGGTGGCTCCCCGACCCGAACCCCGGCAACGACCTGCCCGGAAGGCGGCGGCTGCCGCTTCCCCTGACGGCCGCGCTCGCCCTGTCGTTGCTGCGCGCGGGTGTGCGGCCGCGCGAGGATCTCTCCGCCCTCCTGCTCGCGCACGCCGCGATGGCTTTCCTGGCGAGCCTCGCCTGGGGCGAGCGCCTCTCGCCGAACGGATCGCGCTTCGCGTATCTGACGACCGTGACGGCCGTCGCCGTCGCCGCGGGCCTGCTGTGGCTGGTGGGTCTCCTGCCGGGCCGGCTCCGGCGGGCGGGCGCCCTTCTTGCCGTCGGCGGGCTCCTGGTGTCGGGCGCGCACGCGGCCGGCGATCTGCTGCTCTGGGACCGGGAGCGTCCCATGTACGTCGGCCTCGTCGGCCAGCACACATCGGTCGGCTGGGCGGCCGCGCGCTGGGAGCGGTACGGAGAGGTGCGCCTGGAGCCGAGCCCTCTCTACGGGCTGCCCACGGTCGAGACGATCCGCCGCCACCGCATCCTGCCGCGTCGGGAGGCGGCGGCTGCGCCCCCGCGCGGCTCCCGCGAACGAGTCTTCCGCATTTGCCCGCCGGGAACCTCGCCCGGGGCGGGGGAGCGCGCTGTCGAGCGCGTCCGCGACGGCTGGGGAAAGGAGTGGGCGGTGATCTACGGAAGGGCTAACGGACCGTGACGCCGGCGGCCGCGGCGCGGGCGAGGACCTCTTCCCCGACGTCGAAGACGGAGGGGCGGATCTCCTTCATCCCGTCTGACTCCCAGATGCCCATCGTGCGCAGGGGCGGCCGGTAGATGTGAAGGGAGGTGGCCCTCGGGGTCGTGGGCGCCAGCCGATGGAGCACCGTGGGCCCGATCTCCGAGAGGTCCCCCTGCGGGCGGATGCGGTCGTCGGCGAGCCTCGGCGTGTTCCCGGGTGTCGTGAACCGCTCTTCCGCGAGCGCGCCGGAGAGGACCGCCATGCCGCCCATCACCCCGCGGTGGTCGTGGATCGGCGTGATCTGGCCGGACTGCCAGGCGATCAACATGATCTCCCAGTCGTCCCAGAGCAGGACCGGGTGGCGCATGTACTGGTGCGGGGAAAAGCGCACGCGGTCCAGGTACCGCTCCGTCTCCCGCGCGAGCCGGCCCGCGAGGCTTCCCGGGGTGGGGCGCTCCGGCTGCGCGCAGGCGTCGAGCAGGATCTCCCGCACCGCATCGGCGAAGGTCATTGGGGCATTCTAGCGCCATCGACGTGAACCGTGAACCGTGAACCGTAAACCGTGAACCGAAAACCGTGAACCGTGAATCGAGAATCGTGAATCGACGACCGCGATCGCGCGCGATTTACGATTGACGATTCACGATTTACGGCTCTTCGGGGCGCATGTTAATGTCGCCCGCCATGCGT
>JBOGJK010000524.1:0-2989 GCA_050745345.1 Thermoanaerobaculia bacterium | reverse complement strand
GACTGGAGGCGCATCGATTTGGGAGCTTATCGCGGGCGGATCCGATCAGCCGGCCGTCCAGTTCCGGTAGAGCTCGGCGACCTTGCGTCGCAGCTGCTCGAGCGTGCCGTCGTTGACGATCACGTCGTCGACGCGGCCGGAGGCCTCGGTCGGGCGGATCTGCGAGGCCATGCGCCGCCGCGCGTCCTCGGCGTCGCCTCCTCTGGCCTCCCAGCGGCGCACGCGCTCCTCTTCCGGCGCCACGACCAGCAGGATCCGGTCGTAGTCCCCTTCGGTCCTCGCCTCGAGAAGCTGGGAGGCCTCGGCCACGGCGACGCGAGCCCCCTGGTGCTGGGCCTCCGCGAACCGGCGCGCGCGCTCGGCCTGGACGAGCGGGTGGATGCGCGCCTCGAGCGCGTGCCTCCGGGCCGGGTCGGCGAAGACGACTTCGGCGATCTTCGCCCGGTCGACCCGTCCATCCCGGCCGAGCACGGCCTGGCCGAAGAGCTCCTTTGCGGCGGTCTCGCCCGCTGCCCCGGGCGCGTAGAGCTCGCGCACGATCGCGTCGGCGTCGAAGACGAAGGCTCCCTGCTCCGCCAGGATCCGCGCGACCGTGGATTTTCCCGAGGCCAGTCCGCCGGTCAGTCCCACGCGCAGCACGGGCGCATTCCATCATTTCCCGGAGCGCCGAGGCCTCCCGGAGCCCGCGACGAAGTGCCCGAGCCGCAGGCGGCAGCGCGGCCCTGGCCGTGAATTCGCGCCCCCGTGCCGGAGTCAGTCGGTGGCGCTGCTGCTCGAGGAGGTCTATGGCTTCACGAGGGAAGAAGCGGCGGGATGCCGGGCGCCCGGCTGGCCCGGGTCAAGAACTGGCTGCTTGCTGGAGCAACTCGCCCCGTGTGACGGTCACGGCCTGCCCGATCAGCGTGACTCGTCCCCCCTCGCCCACGCGCACGCCGACGGTGCCGCCTCGGGCCGAGGCCTGGTAGCCGGAAAGCTCCGTCTTGTCGAGCCGCGCGGCCCAGTAGGGGCCGAGGCAGCAGTGGGCTGAGCCCGTGACTGGGTCTTCGTCGATCCCGGCAGCCGGAGCAAAGTAGCGAGAGACGAAATCGTGGCCTTTGGACTCCGGCCGGGCCGTGACGATGACGCCGCGGCCAGGGAGGCTGGCCTCGGTCAGCGCGCGGAAATCGGGGTCCAGCGCTCGCAACGCCCCCTCCGACTCGAGCTCCAGAAGATAGTCGAGGCGGTTGCGGCCAGACCAGAGCGCGGAGGAGACCCCGAGCGCCTCGTAGATCCTGGCGGGTACTTCGGCCGCGAGCGGCGGCTCGGAGGGAAAGTCGAGCTCGATCCGGCCCGCGCGTCGGACCGCTCCGAGCGGGCCGCTCTTCGTTTCGAAGCGAAGCGGACGATGCGGATCGGCCAGCCCCGCCTCCCAGAGCGCGTGCGCCGAGCCGAGTGTGGCGTGGCCGCAGAGGTCCACCTCGACGGACGGCGTGAACCAGCGCAGGCTCCAGGCGTTCCCCAGAGGGCGCAGGAACGCGGTCTCCGAGAGGTTCAACTCGCGCGCCACGTTCGCGAGCCAGGCGTCGGAGCGCTCCCCGGCGAGCACGCACACGGCCGCCGGGTTGCCGGCGAAGGGGCGGTCCGTGAAGGCATCCACGACGAAGAGCGGGCATCCCATGATGGGAGTTCTACCGAAACGACGGTCTGGCTCCAAGAGCCAGTTTCTCCGCCGGTGGACTGGCGCGGCCTCCCGACGGTCGCGGCTCTCTCACGAGCGTGAGACGGCCGCCCCGCCGGAATCCGCGCCCCGGAGGGCGAATCGGGCGGAGGCCAGTCGAGTAGGCCGCCTTCGCCGCCGGTCCCTTTCCGCAACCCGGGCCCCGCTTCCATCGTACTCTTGCGTGATGGGAAGGACCGGGCTCGTTGCGGCGGCCGCGCTCGCCTCTCTCTTCCCGGCTCGGCCGCTCGACGCGCAGACGATGTCGGTCGAAGAATACGAGCCGAAGTCGACACTCGTCGTTCCGGAGCACCCGGTCCCGCGCGCCAGGCACCCCTTCATCGACGTCCACAACCACCAGGACACGGACCTCTCCGAGGAGGCGATCGACTCGCTCGTTCGCGAGATGGACGCCCTGAACATGCGTGTGATGGTGAACCTCTCGGGCGGGCGGGGCGAGGAGCTCGCCCGGGCCGTCCGCGCGCTCGGCAAGCGCCACCCGGGGCGCTTCGCCGTCTTCGCGAACCTGGACTCCGCCGGAATCGGCAGGGCGGGCTGGGGAGAGCGCGCGGCCGCGCAACTCGAGCGCGACGTGCGGGCCGGCGCCCGGGGCTTGAAGATCTACAAGAACTTCGGCATGACCGTCAAGGACGTAGAGGGCCGCCGCGTCACGGTGGACGATGCCCGTCTCGATCCGGTCTGGGAGAAGTGCGCCGCGCTCGGGATCCCGGTGCTGATCCACACGGCAGAGCCGCGGCCCTTCTTCGAGCCTCAGGACCGCTTCAACGAGCGGTGGCTGGAGTTGAAGCAGTTCCCCCAGCGGGCCCGCCCTCCCGACAAGTACCCTTCCTGGGAGCAGCTGCTGGCCGAGCAGCACCGCCTCTTCGCCCGGCACCCGAAGACGAAGTTCATCGACGCGCACCTCGGGTGGCTGGGGGGCGACCTCGCGCGCTTGGGCAGGCTCCTCGAGGCGTGCCCGAACGTCTCGACGGAGATCGGCGCGGTGCTCGCGGAGCTCGGGCGGCAGCCGCGCTTCGCGCGCGACTGGTTCGTGAAGTACCAGGACCGGGTGATGTTCGGCAAGGACGCGTGGGAGCCCTCGGAGTACTCGGTCTACTTCCGCGTGCTCCAGACCGCCGACGAGTACTTCGACTACTATCGCAAGCGGCACGCGTTCTGGAAGATGTACGGGCTGGACCTGCCCGACGACGTCCTGAAGAAGCTCTACTACGGCAACGCCCTGCGGGTAATCCCGGGGCTCGACCGGGCCGGCCTTCCGAAGTAGCGGAGGCC
>JBOGJK010000523.1:0-2894 GCA_050745345.1 Thermoanaerobaculia bacterium | reverse complement strand
TCTCCCCAACGCCGGACTGCTCCCGGAGGACTATCCCAGCCCGTACGTCAAATTCTGGGATCTGTCCAACGGGCAGGACACGGCGCTGCGGCCGGACATCGTGATCCCTCTCGACCCGTTCTGCGGCGTGATGGGGGTGGCGCCCGAAGAGCGCGGGGAGTTCCGGATCCTTCCCCCGGGGCCGTTCGGCGGGAACATGGACATTCGTCACCTCACGATGGGGACTACCCTTTTCCTCCCGGTGCAGGTGGAGGGTGCGCTCTTTTCTGCAGGCGACTGCCACGCAGCCCAGGGGGACGGCGAAGTGTGCGTGTCGGGCATCGAGTGCCCTATGACGTTCTCGCTGCGGTTCAACGTCCAGAAAGGCCGCAGCATCCGCACGCCGCGGTTTGTGACGCGCGGGCCGCTGACCTCGAAGTACGATGCGTCCGGCTACTACGCCACCACGGGCATCGCCCCGGATCTAATGGACGCGGCCAAAACCGCACTCCGGGAGATGATCAGTCATCTGGTCGAGGCGCATCGGCTCTCCCGGGAAGATGCCTACGTCCTTGCCAGCGTCGCCGTCGACTTGAAGATCAGTGAAGTCGTGGACCGGCCGAACTGGATCGTGTCTGCCTACGTGCCGCAACGCATCTTCCGCTGAGGCTCAGGTGCCCCGGTACGACCTCGCCGCCGATTCCATTGCCGAACTCGCAGCGCTCGTGCGGGCACGCGCGGTTACGCCCGTTGAGATCACCGATGCGTGTCTCCGGCGGATCGAGAGCTTCGCCGCATGGGATACGAGATCACGGAGACGTCGTACATGGGATGCAACCAGGCCGTGCGGTACCGCCTAAACCAAGAGGAGGGGATAGTGATGGGTAGGATGCTCGCCGTAATCCTCGTCGTGCTGTTGGTGGTTCCCGTCTCGTGGACCGCCGCCGCTCCGGCGCCCACGAAGGGGGGCACGCTGAACTACGCCCTCCGCGATGAGCCCGACCGGCTCGACCCCAACCTCTCAGGTCTGCGCCCGTCGCAGATCGTCTTCTTCCAGATCTTCGATCCTCTCGTCGTGCGCGACAAGCAGGACAAGAAGTTCAAGCCCTGGTTGGCGACGAGTTGGACCGTGTCGGCCGATGGCAAGGTGTACACGTTCAAGCTCCGCCCCGGCGTGAAGTTTCACGACGGGACCGCGTTCGATGCCGCGGCGGTCAAGTTCAACTTCGACCGTACGCACAATCCGGCACTCGCCAGCCGATGTGGCGGCTGCGCCGTGGGGTTCTATGATCGCGCCGAGGTCGTAGACGCGCAGACCGTGCGGATTCATCTCAAACGACCTTGGGCGCCGTTCCTCGACGCCGCGAGTCTCTACTACCGGATGGTCTCGCCCGCGGGGGTGAAACAGCACGGTGACCAGGACTTCGGCCGGCATCCGGTGGGCACCGGTCCGTTCAAGTTTGTGGAGTGGGTTCCCAACGACCACATTACCCTCGAGCGGTTCGAGGACTACAAGTGGGCGCCGTCGATCCTCAAGCACAATGGGGCGGCGTATCTTGACAAAGTGATCTTCCGTATGTTGCCGGAGGACAGCACTAGGGTGGCCGCCCTCGAGAACGGCGAGGCGCAGGTCATCGATAACGCGCCGGCCCAGGACTTCGAACGTCTGACGAAGGACGCCCGGTACAAGGCCCTGGTCGGCTTCGTGCCCGGCGTGCCTTTCGACTTCGCCTTGAACGTGACCAAGGCGCCGACCAACGACCTGGCGGTGCGGCAGGCGCTCAGTTGGGGGATCGACCGGGAGGCGATCGTGAAGACGGTCTTCGGGCCGTTCCAGAAGGTCGGCGCGTTCCGGCCGGCGTACGGGCTGCTGACGCCCTACACCTACGCGTTCGACAAGGGCGCGGATCGGTACGGGCACGATCCCGCGAAGGCGAAGGCCTTGCTCGACAAGGCGGGATGGAAACCAGGACCCGACGGAATCCGTCAGAAGGGCGGGGTGCGGCTCATCGTGCCCATCGGGTCATGGGAACACGGCGTCCCCGAGGTGATGCAGGCGCAACTCAAGGCGATCGGGGTGGACGTGAAGTTGTACATCGCGACGGGCACCGCGATCCAGACGGTCAACGAGAACCAGCGGAAGGCCGTGACCTTGCTCTCTCCATTGCCGGCGCCGCGAAGCGACCCCGAGATCATCAGCGCGTTGCTCCACTCGCGGAACGTTGGGGGTGGAGGGTTCAACTTCTCGTTCGTAAGAGACCCCGAGCTCGATCGGCTGCTGGATGCTCAGGCGGTGGAGGTCAACGAAGTCAAGCGCGCCCAGGTGCTGTCCAGGGTGCAGCGGTTGGTCATGGACAAGGCGTACATGCTGGCTGTGTACAACTGGGACAATATCTCGCTGAAGCTCGCAACGGTCAATGACCTAGAGTTCGATACAATCGGGTTCTTTCCGTGGCTGCACGACGCCTGGATGACCAGCAAGTAGGGGGCGGGATGGAGCCGACGCGCGAATCACTGACCCGTGGGCTCTCCTCCGACTGGCGTGATCGGCTGCGGGAGTGGCCGTTACCACTCCCGCAGTTCACCCTCGATCCGCAGCGGACGGCGCTCGTTGTCGTCGATATGCAGTACGGCTCGGTCGACCCGGACGCCGGGGTGGGGCCGTACCTTCGACAGCACTACCCTGTGGTCGCCGAGTACTACTATGGCCGAGTTCGCGACGCCGTGATTCCTAACACCCAGCGGCTCCTGGGCGCCTTCCGGAAGATCGGCCCCCCCGTCGTCTACCTGACGATCGGATTCGCCCTTCCGGACCGGAGCGACGGTCTCGGGCTTCTCCGGCAGATCGACGATGACCTGAAGACGCGGATGGCCGAGGGCCCCCTTGTGCGCCGGGGAAGCCGGGCGAACACCGT
>JBOGJK010000522.1:0-4283 GCA_050745345.1 Thermoanaerobaculia bacterium | reverse complement strand
ACCTGGAGGGGGAGACACTGTTGGAGCGTCTGGGTAAAGGATCTCTGCCGCTCGAGCAGACGCTTCGCTTCGGTGTCGAGATCGCCGACGCTCTGGACAAGGCGCACCGTCAGGGGATCGTGCACCGGGACTTGAAGCCCGGCAACGTGATGCTGACCAAGTCGGGTGTCAAGCTTCTGGACTTTGGCCTGGCGAAGTTCCAGGCGGGCGCCCGGGAGGCGGCCCTTTCAGGGGTGTCGAGGCTGGCGACGGAGGCTCAGGCGAGCCAGCCCCTGACCGAGCGGGGCACGGTGCTCGGGACCTTCCAGTACATGGCGCCTGAGCAGCTCGAGGGCAAGGAGGCGGACGGCCGTTCGGACATCTTTGCCTTCGGGGCGGTGCTCTACGAGATGGCGACGGGACGGAAGGCTTTCACCGGCAAGAGCCAGGCGTCTCTGATTGGGGCGATCCTGCGGGACGATCCGCCGGCGATCTCGGAGGTCTCGCCGATGACGCCGCCGGCGTTGAACCGCGTGGTCAAGACGTGTCTGGCGAAGGACCCGGAAGACCGCTGGCAATCGGCGCACGACGTCGCGGGTGAGCTCAAGTGGATCGCGGAGGGCTCCGCGGCGGGCCTGGCAGTGCCGGCGATCGTCGCCTCGAAGCGCAGGAGTCGCGAGCGCGCCGCATGGCTTCTGGCAGCCGTCGCGACGCTGGCCGCCGCCGTTCTGGCCCTTCGAGGCGGGCGCCGGCCTTCGCAAGATTCGGCGCTCCTCGTCTCGAGCCTCCTGATGCCGCAGGGCCTGCAGATCAACGAGATCGACCGCTCGCTCGCGCTCTCTCCGGACGGGAGCCGGCTGGCCATCGCGGGAACCGGGGGAACCGGAGGGGGGCGGCTCTGGCTGCGCTCGCTCGAGGGCCGGGAGGTGCGCCCGCTCCCAGGCACCGAGGACGCGACCTACCCGTTCTGGTCACCGGACGGAAGGAGCCTCGGCTTCTTTGCTTCGCACAAGCTGAAGAAGCTCGACGTGGGAACCGGTTCCGTGACGACGATCTGCGCCGCTTCGGAGGGCCGCGGCGCGACGTGGGGGCCCGACGCCACGATCATCTTCGCGCCGACGGTGCTTGGCCCGCTTGCGCGCGTGTCCGCGGCCGGCGGCGAGCCGGTAGCGATCACGAAGGTCGAACGCCCGGAAGAGACGGACCGGCTCCCGCACTTTCTGCCCGACGGTCGCCGCGTCCTCTTCGTCCGGGGCTCCTCCGATTCGATCGAGGCGAAGATCTGGCTTCTCGATCTGGACTCCGGCAAGGCCTCGGTGCTCGCCAGTGAGAGCAGCGAAGCGGTCTTCGCGCCGCCGGGCTACCTCCTCTTTCGGCGGGGGCGGCGATTGATGGCACAGCCCTTCGATCCCGCCTCGGCGCGGCTCAAGGGCACTCCCGCCTTGCTCGCGGACAGCGTGAATTTCTACGCCGGCCGGTATGCCGGCCAGTTTACGGTTTCCGGCACGGGCCTCCTGGTGTACGAGGGGGAGCAGGTTCTCGTTCAGAGCCGGCTGACCTGGTTCGACGCGGAAGGGAACCGCCTCGGGACCGTTGGCGAGCCCAGGGCGATCAACGATCTGCGGATTTCGCACGACGGGAAGACCGCCGCCGTCGTCGCGCTGGATCCCTCCTCTCGCAACGACATCTGGCTCTTCGATCTCCAGCGCGGGGGCGCGAGACGATTCACGTTCGAGCGGGAAGGCGCCGAGGAGCCCGCGTGGTCGCCGGACGATCGCGAGATCGCCTACGTGGTGGGAAACGGCGGCATCACGTTCAAGCCCGTCGGCGAGGGGCAAGCTCGCCGCGTCTCCCGAGTCAGCGCCGACATCGGGCGCCTTTCGCCGGACGGTTCTCTGCTTTCCGTTTTCCCGCCGGGCGAGGCCGGCACGTTCGGGCTTGGTGTCATCCCGAGGCGAGGCGATGGGCCGGTCCGCAACATTGTCGGCTCGAGAGTCCAACGAGGGACCGGCTGGTTCTCGCCCGACGGCAAGTGGCTCGGCTACATCTCCGATGAGTCGGGGCGGGACGAGCTCTACGTCGTACCGTCTTCCGGGTCCGGCGGCAAGTGGCAAGTCTCGTCGAACGGCGTGATCTGGGCGACCTGGCCGGCGCGGTCGGGCGAGATCCTCTTTACCGAGCCTCCGGAGGGCAGGCTCCTCGCAGTCGAGTTTCGCGTCCGGGACGGAAATATCGAGGTCGCCACACCCCGCCCGCTCTTCGGAGGGCGGCCGCTCCCGCTTAGCACGGCCCTCGATGTGACGCACGACGGGAAGCGGATCCTCCTCGCGATTCCCGCCGAGCAGGGCTCCCACGCGCTGACCCTCGTCGCCAACTGGCCGGCGCTGCTCCGGAATCCCTGACCGCGGGAAAGGGAGCTGCCTCGACGGCGCGCACGCGGGGGCCGCCCGGCCTGCGGTGTAGGACCTTGTCATTGGTTCCGCGGCCGTGTCGATGCCGGCCTCCGTCGAGTCCCCGACAGCGTGTATCCTCGTGGCCGCCGTGGCCCTGACCTCGGGTGCCCGACTCGGCCCCTACGAGATTCTCGCCCCCATTGGCGCGGGGGGAATGGGGGAGGTCTACAAAGCCCGGGACACGCGGCTCGAGCGGACCGTGGCGGTGAAGGTCCTGCCGCAGCATCTCTCCGCTTCCCCCGAGGTACGCCAGCGCTTCGAGCGGGAGGCGAAGACGATCTCGCAGCTCTCCCATCCGCACATCTGCGCGATCTACGACGTCGGAAACCAGGAGGGAATCGAATATCTCGTCATGGATCTTCTGGAGGGACAGCCGCTGGCAGACCGGCTGGCCAAAGGCCCGCTGCCGCTCGACCAAGCGCTGCGCTCCGGCGTCGAGATCGCCGACGCTCTGGACAAAGCGCACCGGCAGGGCATCGTGCACCGGGACCTCAAGCCCGGAAACATCATGCTGACCTCCTCGGGCGTGAAGATTCTGGACTTCGGGCTCGCCAAGGCGTTCGGCCCGGCGCCGTCCGCCTCCGACCTGACGGCTCTGCCCACGGAGACGCCGCTGACCGAGAAGGGGACTCTGCTCGGCACCGTCCAGTACATGGCTCCCGAGCAGCTCGAGGGCCAGGACGCCGACGCGAGGACAGACATCTTCGCCCTGGGACTAGTGCTCCACGAAATGCTGACGGGTCAGAAGGCCTTCGCCGGTGCGACCCGGGCTTCGCTGATCGGAGCGGTTCTCCGCGACGAGCCGCCGCCCGTCTCTCGCCTCCAGCCGGTCGCGCCCCGAGCGCTCGACCGCGTGGTCTCGACGTGTCTCGCCAAGGAACCGGAGGAGCGCTGGCAGACGGCGCGCGACGTGGCCTTGCAGCTCGACGGGATCCGACGCGACCAATCGGCGGCGGAGCCGGAACTGGCGGCGCCGGCCGGACGCGCACACTCCATCCTCCCCTGGGCCGTCGCGGCAGGCCTGGCGTTCGCCGCTGTCGGCTCGCTGGTGTGGCTGCGGCCGAAGGCTTCTCCGTTCGTGATGAAGTCCTTCCTCCTTCCGCCGCCGAACACGACGTTTCACGTCTATGGCGCCAACGTCGCCGGTGTCGCGGTGTCGCCCAACGGGCGACACCTCGCCTTTGGCACGCGCGAGCCGGACGGATCCTCCCGTCTCTGGATCCGGGATCTGGACGCGCTGGAGCCTTATCCCCTGCCGGGAGGCGAGGGCGCGCTCTTTCCCTTCTGGTCGCCGGACGGCCGCTCGATCGGTTTCTTTGCGAAGGGGAGGCTGAAGGTCGTCGAGGCCTCTCCCTCGCCTCCGCCGCCCCGCGAGCTCGCCGACGTCGCGGAGCCGCGCGGCGGGAGCTGGGGAGAGGACGGAACCATTCTCTACTCGCCTCAGAATTTCTCCCCCTTGATGCGCGTCCCCGCAGCCGGCGGAACGCCCGCCGCGGCAACGCAGTTGGACCGGGCCTCGGGCGAGACGGCGCACCGCTGGCCGCACTTCCTTCCGGGCGGCCGCCGTTTCCTCTACGAGATTCGGAGGTACGGACCGGATCCGAGATCGCAACTGGGCGGGAAGCCGGCCACCTTCGCGGGATCGCTCGACGGCCGGGAGAAGCGCCGGATCCTGTCCGAAGACACGAGCGCGGCCTATTGCTCCCCCGGTTATCTGTTCTTCCGGCGCGGGAACAATCTGATGGCGGTCGCCTGCGACCCGGAGTCTCTGGCGCTGCGGGGCGAGCCCGCCGTGTTGGCCCGCGACATCGAGGGCTTCGCTGGAACGGGAGCCTCCATCTTCGCGGTCTC
>JBOGJK010000521.1:0-1976 GCA_050745345.1 Thermoanaerobaculia bacterium | reverse complement strand
GGGCGGCTCCATCGCATCGGGCACTCGGTAGGAGAACTCGCGCCGGATCGGGAGCGGCAGCGCGACCGAGACCGCTCGAATGTGCCGCCCCTCAGGTCTGCGAGAGCTCCGGCGAGCCGGTCTCCGGCTCGCCGTCGCGCACGAAGACGTAGGAGCCCCGCGCCGGGTCCCAGCGGTAGCGGCGGGTGGCCTCGTCCTCCAGGTCCGGCGTGATCACGATCGCGTCGCGGTCGATCGAGATGTCGCCGGCCGAGAGCGTGATGTCGCGCTCCAGAAAGATCTCCGGACCGAAGGTCGGCGCGGACCCGGGCTCCGCCTCTCTGCCCGAGAAGACGACGACCGTGAACCAGGGGGTCGCGGCCGAAGAGTCGCGCCGCACGAAGCCCATCACGAAGTCGAGAACGCCGTCGTCGTTCAGGTCTCCGCGCACGAAGTAGGGGTGGTAGACGCCGTAGAGGTTGCGGATGTCTCCCTCTCCGGCCGGAGAAACCCGCCGGTCCGCGTCGTCGGGGAAGCGCAGCTCCGGATGGCGGCGCAGGAACTCCTCCACGGCGCGCTCTTCGGCGGGACGCAGCCCGTAGCGGGCCGGGACCGCGGCAACCCGGGGCGCCGCGGGAGCGGATGCGCCCGCCGTCGGCAGCGGGGGCGCCCGGTCCCGCCGGCAGCCGGGAAGCGCCGCGGCGCCGGTCAGCGCGAGAAGGATGGCCAGCCCGGCGCGACGCCCGGCGTCTCCCGAAGCCTCTTTCCTCCAGCCTCTTCTCATGCCCGTTCTTCCTGCGCGGACGCGTGGGCGCCTGCGCGAGACAGAAGCTGGAATTCTATTCCACCGCCCGGGGGCCGGGCCGCAGTCGCCCGGCCTCGTCATCGGATTCTGCTAATGTTTCGGCGGCCGCGCGCGGCCGGGAGGCGCTCTGAGACAGGAAAAGGACAGCATGGGCATACGGGAGATCCCGGAGGATGCCCACTGGGGTGCTCAGACCTCCCGCGCCGTCGAGAACTACCCGATTTCGGGGGAGCGTGCGCACCCGGAGCTGGTGCGGGCCTACGCGCGGATCAAGAAGGCGTGCGCCCGCGTCAACGGGGAGCTCCAGCGCCTTCCCGGCGAGAAGGTCCGCGCGATCGAGCAGGCCTGCGATGAGATCCTGGAGGGGCGCCACGCGGAGCAGTTCGTCGTGGACGTCTATCAGGCGGGCGCCGGCACCTCCTTCCACATGAACGTCAACGAGGTGATCGCCGGGCGCGCCGCGGAGATCCTAGGCCACCCCCGCGGGGACCGCTCGGCCGTCAACCCCAACGACGACGTCAACTTGGGCCAGTCCACCAACGACACATTTCCAACGGCCCTGCACCTGGCGGCGATCGCCGTCGGGCGGCCCCTCGTCGAGGAGGTCGGGCGGCTGGCGGCCTCCTTCGCCCGGAAGGGAGAGCAGTTTGCCGGCATCGTCAAGTCGGGACGGACCCATCTGATGGACGCGGTGCCCGTGACCCTCGGCCAGGAGTTCCGCGCTTTCGGCACGGCCCTCGAGCGCCGAGGGGACTCGCTCGGCCGCGCGCTCGACGGCCTGCGCGAGCTGGCGCTCGGGGGCACCGCCGCGGGCACGGGACTGAACACACCCGCCGGATTTCGGGAGAGGGCGATCGCGCTGCTCTCCGGGATGACGGGCGAGACGCTCTCGCCGGCCGCGGACCCCCGGGAAGCCCTCCAGAGCCGGGCGGCCGCCGGCGACTACTCCTCCGCTCTGAGGGCCTTCGCCCTGGAGCTCTCTCGGATCGCCAGTGACCTGCGCCTGCTCGCCTCGGGGCCCGCCACGGGGTTGGACGAGATCCGGCTGCCCGCGGTCCAACCCGGCTCCTCGATCATGCCGGGGAAGGTGAATCCGTCGCTGCTCGAGTGCGTCAACATGCTCTGCTTCCAGTTGGTCGGCTTCGACACGGCCAACCAGCTCGCGGTCGGGGGAGGGCAGCTCGATCTGAAC
>JBOGJK010000520.1:0-2241 GCA_050745345.1 Thermoanaerobaculia bacterium | reverse complement strand
TACGCGCCGTGACCTCCCCGGCGGCGGCGCGCACGAAGCGGCCCGGATCCGGCCCCACGTCGACCACGCCTGGGGCGCTGCGGCCGAGCACGAGCCCGCCGGGCGCGATCGCCTCGACGGAGTAATGGAGACGCTGTCTCGCTCCCGAGGCCTCGAGGGGCCGCAGGGCATAGCTCGGCCGGAACGTCTGCGCCTCGAGCGCCGTTGCCGAAGGCTCTCCCGCCCGGAAGACGACAAGGCGGTACAGGAGACCCGGAGAGCCGCCGCGCCAGGAGAGACGCGCTCCGCCGGTAGAGGGATCCGCAACCGGTCGGTCGAGCTCGAGCGCGGCCTGCCGGGAAGCGAGCGCGACGCGGGACCACCGCGAGAGCCGCCCCGGCACATCGACCGGAAGAATCGGCCGCACGGCCCAGTGCCAGACCCCCGAGCCCAGCTCTCTCCATTCCGTCTCCCCAGGCTGCCAGAAGGCCTGCGGAGTGCGAAACGTCCGTTGCGCGGTCCGCTCGTCGGGCTCGGTCCCGAGCACGACCTCGTACGCCTGCGCTCCGGGCGCGAGTGTCCAGCGAAACGTCGGCGGCTCTGCGAGCACGGTCCCATCCGCCGGGTCGACCAGCCGAAGCTCGGCGACGCTGTTGGGCACGCGCACGATCTTCATCCGCTCGGAGACGGCGACTTGAGGTTGATCGATCAGGATCTGGAGCTGGTGGTCTCCTTCGGTCAGAACCGGGATCGGGACGCGCGACTGCAGCGAAACGGGTTGTCCTCCGAAGGCGAAGGCCTCGAAGCGCTCGTAGGGAAAGCCGTCCAGAGTCCAGGCACCGAGAATCGTGCCCGTTCCGGTGACGGCCACCAGGCCCCGCGCGAAGAGCTGCTCTCCGGGCCCGAGCAGCGTTCCGGGGCGAGGAAACACGATCGCCGCCGTGCTCACCGCAACCGGGGCGCCGATGGCACTGGCCGGCATGACCGTGACGACGACCGTCCCCGATCCGCCCCCGCCGGGAGTGGAGACGAAGAACACGCGCGGTCCGGAAGGCGTGCCTACGGCGTTCGAAACGACGACTTCCAGGCGCGTCGAGGAAAGCAGATTGACCGCCTCGACCTGGATGTCGGCCGGGGTCGCAACGGTCGTCTGCGGACCGAGGCCGACCCCCCCGATCACCAGCCGGACGCGGCGGCTCCCCTCGGCGATCGTGTCGGGCGCGATCTCCAGATTGCCGGGCCCCGGCGTCGGCGTCGGACCCGACGGGGGCGTCGGGGTGGGGCCGATCGGGGGCGTGGCGGTCGGGGTGACTGGAGGCGTCGGGGTCGGGGTGGCTGGAGGCGTGGGCGTCGGTGTGGGCATCAGCGGCAGGACGGTGAACGCATTCGGGTTCGAGATGACCCCTTCGACAGGTTGCCAGTAGGTCCCCATATAGGTTCCGGGCGTCGCGCTGCTGGCGATGGCCAGATCGAAGAGAAGGAATCCGTTGGAGTCGTTTCGCAGGTTGCTCGGGGTCAGGCCCGCGGGAGAGAAGCTCACGGTCGCCCCGAAGGAGGGGAGCGGCCTCGTCGTGACCCGGACGCCGATGAGGGTCTGTCCAGGGAACCCCGTGTTGGGAGAAAGATCGAAACCGAAGAGAGAGGGCGCACCCAGAGAACCGACCAGGAAGAGGAGCCAACCCAACCGTTGCCTGAGTGAGCGCATGAGCCCTCCTTCGGGTGATCTCATCGATGCGTGCCCGGCTCGAACGAGGAGACCGGCCCGTCTGGCAACTTGGCGTCGGTGGGCGGCGGCAATTCCCCCGGGGCGCGCCTCGTCGTCCGGCGCCGCGCCGCTCGAGGCCGTGGCGTGGCCGATGAATCCGAATCCGTAGCCCGCGCGCGGCACGGTCTCGATCAGGGCATGGTCGTCGCCCGCATCTCGCAGCGCTCCGCGCAGGACGAAGAGGTTCTGCGTCAGACTGCCCTCCTCGACCACGGCGTTGGGCCGGAGCAACCGCATTGGCTTTTCTTTCCTCCGAAGCCGGCCGGGCCGACGCAGCAGGACCGGCGGCAGGTCGAAGAACCGGGGTGTCAAGGCGACCGGGTGACTCTCGCGGAGCAGCCGACACTCGCGCGTATCCAGACGGAAAGCGCCGAAGTCGCGAACCCGACTCCCGGTCCGGTCAATTCTGACCGCCCCTTGAGGGTTTCTCGAAGTCTCTTTCAAGACGGCTGAGCCCGCGGGTCCCTGCCTGCCGGTGATTGCGCGGAATCGTATAG
>JBOGJK010000519.1:0-2842 GCA_050745345.1 Thermoanaerobaculia bacterium | reverse complement strand
GTGATCGTCCCCAGGGCCATCACGCCGGCACAGAGGAAGATCACCCAGGCCGGGATGTGGAAAACGGGGAGAACGTTGCCCAAAACCAGCGCCATCGTAAACGCTCCCATGAACTTCTGCCCGTCGTTGGAGCCGTGGGAGAAGGCCATGAACGCCGAGGAGAAGACCTGGAGCCACCGGAAGACCCCGCGCACCTTCCCGGGGACGGCCTTTCGAAACAACCAGAAGATAGCCATGATGAGGAGGAATCCGGCCGCGAAGCCGAGAAAGCTCGAGAAGACCAGGCCGAGCGCCACTTTCTTCCATCCCTCGGCCACCAGGGCCCCCGGCCCGGCCGTGGCGATCCCGGCGCCGGCGAGCCCCGCCACCAGGGCGTGCGTCTCGCTCGTCGGGATCCCCCACCGCGCCGCGACACTCGACCAGACGATGATGCCGACCATCGCGCCCCCGACCGTCGTCAAGTCCACGAGCTTCGTGTCGATGATCCCCTTGCCGATGGTCGCGGCAACCGCCGTGCCCGAAAGGACTCCCACGAGGTTCAAGACCGAGGCCATGACCACGGCCTGCATGGGGGAGAGCGACCGCGTCGAAACGACCGTCGCGATCGCGTTGGGGGCATCCGTCCAGCCATTGACGAATTCCGCGCCGAGAATCAGGAGAAGAACGAGGAGGAGCTCCGGGCCGATCTCGTGCATCTTCGCTGCGGAGCGCTGGCGCGTGGAGGACGGGCTAAGTGTTCTTCAAGACGACGCTCTGGAGAACGTGGGCCACCGCCTCGCACTGGTCCATGCAGCGCTCCATGTTCTCGTAGACGTCTTTCCACTTGATCACTTCGATGGCGGGCAGGCTGTCGGTGAAGAGGGAGGCGACGGCGTCGTGAAAAACGGCGTCCCCCTGGTTCTCCAGCCTCTTGATCGCGATGCAGTGCGGGATAACTCCCTTCATCTTCTTCAAGACCGAGACCGCCTCCACCACCTCTCGCGTCGCCTCCACGATGAGGCCGCCCATCGTCTTGGAAAGCAAAGTGGGAGTCGCAATGTGAAAGAGCGAGAGGCGGCGAACTGTGCCGTCGATCAGGTCGATGACGTCGTCCAGGCGGACGGCCAGTTGGTGGATGTCTTCGCGGTCGATCGGCGTGATGAAGGTGCGGTCGATCCGCCGCAGGATCTCGTGAGAGATCTGGTCGCACTCGTGCTCGAGCGTCTTGATTCGCTCGGCCACCTGCGGCAGCGGCTCCTCCTCCCCGAGAAACCGGTTGAGGATCCGGGCGCTCTCGTGGATCCGCTGCGCCAGTTCGGTAAAGCGCTCGAAGTACTGATCGTCGCGCGGAAGGAAGCGGAACATGTGACCCCCGGAAAAACGAGGCTATGCTATCGCACGCCTCCTTCGATCTTTACGGGCCGCTTCACCCCGCCTTCGCGGGCCGGTCCCGGCCGCTAGGCGGGCAGCCGAACCCGGAAAGTGCTGCCTCTCCCGACTTCGCTTTCGACCTCGACGCGCCCCCCGAGGAGCTGCACGAGGTGCTTGACGATGGCCAGTCCCAGGCCCGTGCCGGGACGGCTCTTCGAGCGGGAGCGATCGATCTGGTAGAAGCGCTGGAAGATCCGCTCCTGCTCCGCTCGCGGGATCCCCGGCCCCTCGTCCACGATCGCGAAGAAGGCCTCGCCGCCTTCGTGGCCGGCCTCGAGCCGCACCGTGCCCCCGTCGCGGGAAAACTTGATGGCGTTGTCGAGGAGGTTGCGGATGACCTGCCCTAGGCGGCGGCGGTCCGCCGCGACCGGGAGCTCCCCGTCGGCGTCGACGACGAGGCGGATCGAGCGGCTCGCCGCGGAGGAGCCAAGGTCCCGGGCGACCTCCTGCAGGACTCCGGAAAGGGAGAGCGCCTCCTTGCGCAGCTCGACCGCGCCGCTCTCGATCTGCGCGAGGTCCATGAGGTCGTCGATGAGTTCCCGCATCCGTTCCGACTGCCGCCGAATCAGGTCGAGCAAACGCGCCGTGTCGGTCTCGTCCGTGCCCCCCTCGGCCAGCGTCTCCGCCGCCGCGGCGATCGAGGCGATCGGCGTGCGCAGCTCGTGGGAGACGTCGGCGACGAACGTGCGGCGCATCGACTCCGTGCGCTCGAGCCGCGTCACGTCGCGCAGCACTCCAACAGCAGCCGCGCGGGACCCCTCCGGCAGAGCCACGACCGTGACCTGCCAGACGATGTCGTCGGCCAGGCGGACGGTCTTCTCGACAGTCTCCCGCGTGCGGAGCGTCGTTTCGAACAGCTCGTAGAGTCCGCGATGCCGCAGCAGGTCGTAGAGAGCCCGGCCCGCCGGCGCCGGGACGCCGATCAGGCGGGCGAAGCAGGCGTTGGACTCCATCACGTGGAGGCGGGAGTCCACGACGACCAAGCCGTCCGGGAGCTGCTCGAAGACCATGGCCGTCAGGCGTCGCTCGGCGTCCGCGCGTTCGGCGGAACGCTCCAGCGACTCCTTCATGTGACGCAACGACGCCCCCAGAAGCTGGACCTCCTCGCCTCCGGCCTGGGGCAGCTCCCGTCCCGGTTCCCCCGCCGCGATCGCCGAGGCCGCCTGTGTGAGCGCCGCGATCGGCTGGGCGAACCGCTTCGAAGCGAAACGCCCGATCAGAAAGAGAGCCAGGCACGCCAGACCGATGGCGAGCCGGGCCGACCAGAGATAGGGGCGCTTCATCTCGCGCACCTGCGCCCTGCCCACGGAGAGGCGCAGCACCGAGCCGTCCGAAAGGCGCCGCGCGAAGTAGAGGCGGTCCTGCCTCTCCGTGCTGGAGAAGCGGCGGGCGCTCCCGACGCCCCGCTCGCGCGCCTGCCGGACCTCCGGGC
>JBOGJK010000518.1:0-2022 GCA_050745345.1 Thermoanaerobaculia bacterium | reverse complement strand
TCTCTGCACGTCCTGATCAAGCTGCTGGCGACGATAACGCTGGTACTGGCGCCGCTCTTCATCTAGCGGCGCCGCGGGCCTCCCCGGAGCATCAACTCGGTGGCGTCCTCGAACCGGACGCCGGCCGGCGGCGAGAGCTTCGTTTCGGGGACCGGCTCCCCGATCCGCACGTCCCGGTTCCGGTATTCGAGCTTGACGGTCGCGATCGGCTCGGCGCTGTACGGGAGATAGTGCCGGCGCTCCACGATCGCCTTGACCGGGAAATGCCCGAGATCGCGCGCGAGCCAGTAGATCCCCTTGCCGTCTTGCGGGCTCTCGTACTCGAAGACCTCACACGCGTGCCCGTCGACGATCTCCTCGCGGCTCTTGCGGCCGCGGGAGCGGATCTCCTCCGTGCGCCGGACGAACGTGTGCAGGGGCCGCCCCCGGGCGGCCAGGCCCGCGGCGAGGCGGGTGCCCGTCCTCTCCCCTTCCACCCAGATGTAGACCTCGGCCCCCGCAAGGAGCACGTTGATCCTTTCCGCTGCCTTCCCGCGCTCTTCGATCCGAATCCGACCGCCGAGAAGCCAGACCTGCGCCTCCTGGAGGGGCTGGCCGGGCTGCGCCCCTTCGACCGTCACGGTCGCCCTCCAGTGCGCCGACGGTTCGGCCTGGCCCGCAGCCCCCGTCGCCGCCGCTGCCGGGCAGAGCAGCAGGCCGGCCGCCACCGCCGAGGCTAGATAAAGCGGCACAGGATCTCGTTGGAGAGCAGGAACCCCCGCTCCGACAGCGCGACGCACTCGCCGTCGCCCGCCAGGAGCCCCCGCTCGCGCCAGGCCGCGTAGTCCTCGCGAAGGCGCGCGTCGCCGCGCCGGGCGATCCAGGCCTCGATCTCTCCCCGGCCCACTCCCCGCGACAGGCGAAGGCCGAGCATGATCCGCTCGGCGGCCTCCTCTGCCTCCGTCAGGGGACAGTCGAGAGCGACGGGGCGCTCCCCCCGCGCCAGGCGCGCGAGGTAGGCCGGAAGGCTCGAGACGTTCGCGCGCCGCCTCCCTGCCCAGAATTCGTGGGCCGACACGCCGAGGCCCAGGGTGGACTCCCGCACCCAGTATTTCAAGTTGTGGCGGGACTCCCGCCCCGGCCGCGCCCAGTTGGAGATCTCGTAGTGGGAAAACCCCCGGCCGGAGAGCGTCTCCCCCATCTCGAGCCAGAGGTCCGCTTGCTCGTCGTCGGACAGGTACCGCTCCGGACGCCGGCGGCGGTCCTCCTCCAGCGCCGGGGACTTCTCCACCTCGAGCAGGTAGACGGAGACGTGATCGACGCCGCCGGCACAGAGAGCGTCGAGGCTCTTGCGGAAGCTCTCGCGCGTCTGCTCCGGAAGGCCCAGGATCAGATCGCCCGAAAGCGAGAGGCCGCTCCCGGCGAGGCTCTCGAGCGCCTCGCTGGCGCGGGCGGCGTCGTGGCGGCGGCCGACGGCCGCAAGCTCCCGGTCCTCGAACGACTGCACGCCGGCGGACACGCGCGTCACACCGGCCGCGATCCAGGCGTCCCGCCTCTCGCGGGTGACGTCCTCGGGGTTGGCCTCGAGCGTCACCTCGCTTCCCGGCTCGAGCGCAAAGCGCGAGCGGATCCGGCCGAGCAGCCTCTCGAGCTCCGCCGCCGGCAGCAGGGAGGGCGTTCCCCCTCCGAGGTACACGGTGTCGAACCGCGCCGCGGCCGCGTCCCCCGTGACAAGCTCCATCTCCCGCGCGAGCGCCGCCAGGTAGTCGCCGCTCGAGGACACGTCGGTCGAGACGACGAAGGCGCAATAGCCGCAGCGCGAGGCGCAGTAGGGCAGGTGGACGTAGAGCCCCGCGGTCATGGCGCTGCGGCCGAAAGGGCCGCCTCGACCTCCACGGCAATGTCCGGGGAGAACGGCAGGATCTTGCGCAGGTTCCCCTCCGCCGCGACCGGCCGCAAGTCGCGGGAGAACTCGTCGATCCAGCGCACTGCCGCGCGAAGCAGCGCCGCGCGGTGCTCGTCGCCGGCCTCGCGTTCGACGAG
>JBOGJK010000517.1:0-7338 GCA_050745345.1 Thermoanaerobaculia bacterium | reverse complement strand
GGTCCAGCACGACCTTGACCTCGTCGCCCGCCTGGACGAGCGCGATCTGGTGCAGGCCGAGCACTCTTCCGGGCGCGATGCCGTCGGTCTCCTTGTCCGCCAGGACCGGCTCGATCGTCTCGGTAATCTCGTGGATGGGCAGCCCCAGCCCCACCGCGATCAGGGCCGCCGACTCGGAGAGCCCCACGTGCCCGAGCTTGCGCGACCGCACGCCGGCGGCAAACTCCTCGCGCGAGAGGCCGGCGCCGACCTTTGCGCGCAGCGGTCCCCTCCTCTTGGCGGCGTCCACGACCCGGGTCACCTTGACTCTGTCCACCCGCACGCAGGCTCCCGCCGCCGCGAGCGCCAGCCGGTCCATGACGAGACCCGGGTTGACGCCCGTGCCGAGGGCGCCCACGCCGCGCGCCGTTGCCTTCTGGTCGATGCGCCGCGCCAACGCCGCGTGCTTGAACTCCGGAAAGGAGAGCTCCTCGCAGGTCGAGACGACGTGGAAGCCTGCGTCCAGCGCCTCCTCGATCTGCGAAACGACGTTCTCCAGGCGCGAGCCGGTACAAATCACGACGACGTCCCGCTTCTGCCGGGAAGCCGCGGAGCGGGCATAGAGGTCGCCTGCCGAGGCGTCGACCGTGAACCGGGGCGCCGAGGGGGACCCGAGCAGCTCCGAGAGCGAGCGCCCAGCGATCTCCGGCGCCGGGTCCGCCGCGCCCAGGAACTCGATTCCCTCGCGGCCCAGCAGCGCCTTGCCCACTTCGATCCCGATCGGCCCCAGGCCCACCAGCGCCACTCGGGCGCCGGCCCACTCGCGCACCCTGCCTCCTTCGTAAGCCCACGGCTCCGGCAAAGAGCGAACAAGATATTCCGTCCCGGCGGCCGAAGGCAATCGCCGTCCGGCGGGCCTCCGGGCTTAGGATACGGGGCCGTCGCAAGGAGGGTCTCATGCGTCGATCTCTCTGGACGCTCGCGGCCGGGCTCTCCCTGGCGGCTGCCCTGCCCGCCGCGGAGCCGGCGCCCAGGGCCACGCTCGCCCTGGTCGGCGGGCGAATCATCGACGGGTACGAGGGCGCTCCGATCGACGACGGTGTCGTCCTCATCGCGGGGGAGCGGATCCTGGCGGTGGGGCCGCGCTCCCGGATCGCCGTCCCGGCGGGCACGCCCACGATCGACACCCGCGGCATGAGCGTTCTGCCGGGGCTGGCGGACATGCACGTCCACCTGATGATCCTCGGGCACGGCGACTACCCGCACTGGGACACGACCTATCGCGCCCGGTTTCGTCGAGAGATCATGCCGGCTGCGGCCAAGCAACTGCTGGAAAGCGGCGTGACCTTCGCGCGCGAGCTCGGCGCCCCGCTCGAAGACATCCTGAACGTGCGGGACCGGATCAACCGCGGAGAGATCCCGGGGCCGCGGCTCTTCGTTTCGGGGCCCTTCATCCAGCACGCGCCCTACGAGGAGTACGAGAAGGAGTTCCGCTGGGGGGTCTCGGGCGGCGCGGACGCTGCCGCGAAGGTGCAGAAGCTCGTGGACGCCGGTGTGGACGTCATCAAGCTGATCGACCAGGACCAGATGACGGAGGAGGAAGTCGCCTCCGTGGTCGCGACGGCGCACAAGGGAGGAAAGCCCGTCGTCGCCCACGCGCACCGGGAGGAGGAGATCCGCATCGGTTTGAAGCACGGAGTCGACTGCTTCGAGCACACGGGCCTCGGGACAGAGCCCGGGTATCCGGAGGACATCCTGGCGGGCATCCGCAAGCGCAACCAGACGCTCGCCTGGTGCCCGACGATCGAGGGGCTCTTCCTGGCGCAGTACACGGCCGATACTTTTCCCGAGCGGCTGAATGACCCGCGCTGGCAGCAGGGCATCGCTCCCGACCTCGTGCGCGACATCCGAGAGTCGCTGCGCAACCTGCCGGGGCTGCCGTACTTCTCGCTCGTGCGCCGCCGCATCCCCACGCTACCCGGCAAGTTCAAACAGCTCCGGGAGACGGGTGTCACGCTGCTGGTCGGCACGGACTCGGGAGTGCCAGGCAACTTCCACACCGACTCCACCTGGCGCGAGCTCGACACCTGGGTGCGCCTCGGCATGACGCCGATGCAGGCGATCGCAGGCGCCACGCGCTGGCCGGCGGCCTGGCTCAAGAAGGAGAAAGATCTCGGCACGATCGCGCCGGGCCGCTACGCCGACGTCATCGCGGTGCGGGGAGACGTCCTGACGCACGTCGACCTGCTGCAGCGCGTCGACGTGGTCGTCAAGAATGGGGTGCGGGTCCGGTAGAAATAGAGCGCCGGGCGGGAGCGTTTCGCAGGGGGATGAGGTTGCGTCTGCTCTCGCTCCTTCTCCTTGCGGCGGCGCCCTTGTCCGCCTCTTGCGCCGGATCGAGCGCGTCCTCCCACGAGGGCGCGAAGGTGCTGGATGCGGTCGTGATCGAGCGCGAATACAACGCGCCCGGCTCGGAGGGGGGCGGCAGTTACCGCGGCTCCGGCTCCTGGTATCTCTCCTTCGAAGCGCAGGACGGCGACAAGACCGTTCACTACCGGTTTCCGGTGACTCAGCAGCAGTACTTCCGTTACCCCGAGGGAACCCGCGTGCAGATTGTTCTCGCGGACGACCGCCTGCGGGAGATTCGGCCCGCGAAGGATTAGCCCGGTCGCGACTCCAGACGCAGGGTTTTGCTTTAGGTGTGTTCCTGCTCCGGCTCGGGGGCGGCGGGTCGCGGCCGCTTGAGGAGAGTGTGGTTGACGAGCGCCATCATCTTCAGGAAGGCCGTGTAGCCCGGGATCAGGAGAAACGGGGGACAGATATCGAGCACCGTTTCCTTCCAGGTTCGGGATCCGCGTCGCTTCCAGGCCTCGATCTCCCGGACCAGGGCCACCGTTTGCGACTCCGTTAGGGGGCCTTTCGAGCCGAGTCCGACAACCGTGTGAGGCAGTCTGTCCAGCCCGCAGGACGTGACGACGACGCTGTCGAACGACTCCAGGAGGCTCCGAAAGCCGCTCGCGGTGAAACGGAAGTAATCGTCGGGGAAGGCATGCACGGGGAAGTACCATACGGAAGTCATCAGGACGACCCCGCCAGGCATCAGGCAGCGCCTCAGCTCCGCCATGGCGCGCCAGGGCTCCCTCACATGCTCAATGGTGTCGAAGAGTAGCGCCGTTCCGACAGAGCTATCCGGCAGATCGATGTCGTGGAGGTCGCAAAGCCGGTCCACTCCCGGTCCCGGCCGCAGGTCACACCCGACGAACCGGCTGCCGGGGAAAAAATCCCGAACCTGCGGGAGATGTTCTTGGCCGGGAACGCGGTAGGCGCCAAACTCGTAGACAGGATCGGGAAACTCGAAGGTTTCCGTCAAACTCTTCAGGAGCTTGAGCAGGGTTGTTCTCATGCGGGGCGGGTGCTCCTAGAATAAGCCTCGGAGTCACGTCTTTCAAGCGAATTTGCCGGTCCCTTCGAAAGTGTAGTCTCTGCGACAATCAGTCTCGGTGCATTCCCGCACTGCAGACGACATCCGAATGACAAGCGGCGGGTGGCTCGCCGCAGCCTGGGTAGTCTGCGCGGGAGCCGCTTCGATCCTCTTCTCCTGGGAGAGATGGATCAATCCGTTCGTGGACGGCGGCAGAGAAATGATCGTGCCCGCCCGGCTCGCCGACGGACAGCTGCTCTACAAGGACGTGATGTACCACTACGGTCCGGCCGCGCCGTGGTTCAACGCCGCGGCGCTCAAGCTATTCGGGCGCAACTTGGTCGTGCTCGAGCTGGTCGGCCTTGCGTTCTCCGCATTGATCTTCTGGTCGCTCTTCCGTCTCACACGCAGGGCGGGATCTCGTCTCTCGGCGGCAGCGGGCACGGCTCTCGCGGCCGCGCTCTGCGTCGGCGCCCCGAATGGAGGTGCGTTCCTTTTCCCCTACGCCTTCGATGCTCTGTTCGCGCTCGCGGGAGCATTCTTCGCCTTGGAAAGGCTCTCCGGGCCCGCGTCGCGCCTCGTGAATCTCTCGTGCGCAATGGGACTAGCCCTTGCGCTCGCATCCAAACCGGAGGTGGGAGGCGCCGCAGCGCTCGTCGTGCTTGCGTCGGCGTTCCGCTCGGAGCGCCGGCGCGAGGATCTTCGGCGCCACGCGACAATCCTTCTCGCCGGCGTCGGGTCGGCGGGGCTGGCTTACGCCGTCGCCTTTCGAGGCCTGACCTGGGAAATCTCGTGTTGCGAGGGCCCCCTCTCTCTCTTCTCCCCTCCGCAGGAGTGGCGCAATGTGTTCCGCGTCGCCTCCGGGCTCGCGGATCCGGCCGGCTCTGCCAATCGGCTCCTGACCGCCACGTTCTTGGATTTGCTTCTCCTGGGCGCCGTGGGTTTCCTCGCTTCCCGGCGGCGACCGAGTTCTCGGGCGATCGTCTCGCCATGGGAAATGTCGTGGTTCGTCCTCTTGGTCGCGGCGGTGGCGTTCCTCGCTTCCCACACGGGCGGATCGATCGAGGATCGGCTCCCGCCACTGTTCCTGCCCATGCCGATCATTGCGCTCGCCGCGGCGGGGTGGTCGCTGCGATCCCCCCTCGCCGGAGCGAGCCGGTCGAGGTTCCTTCTCTTTGCCTTCTCCGGGCTCTTCGCGACCCGCGTCGTCATCGGGCTGGCGTACGGGGCCTACACGACCCCCTACTCAATCTTCGCCTTGCCGGGTCTGATAGCCACGGCGGCTGTGCTCGTATTCGACAGACTCGGCCACCGGTTGCCCGACGCACGAGCTTTCCGCCGATGCGCGGCGGCGCTTTTCGCCGCTCTGGCCGTCCTCGGCGTTCTCCGGCTCGAACGCCTTCGACCCCGCTCCGCGTGGGTCCTGGTCAAGACCGATGCGGGTTCGCTACACATGCCGGCGGAGCGGGCGAACGCCGTGCGCGAAACACTCGAGTATCTGCGTTGGCACGCTCGTCACACCGACCGACTCGTCGGATTCCCGGAAACCGGGTTCTTCAATTTCGTGACCGGACTCGTGAATCCGCTCCGGCAGGACACGATCTATCCGGCCATTCTCGACGCCGCTGCGGAGGAGCGGGTCGCGCAGCGGCTCGAGAACGAGAAAACGGGCCCGCGCTTCGTTCTCCTGATCAACCAGCCGGCGCCCGCCTTCGGCCAGTTCGTCTTCGGAGCTGACTACGCCGTCCGGATCTGGCAGGTCGTTTCGCGCCGTTACCGGCTCGCGGCCTCCTTCGGCAACGCGCCCGCCGATGCGCCGGTCGGCTGGCCGCGCTTCTTCATCCGGATCTATGAGCGCGCGCCCTGAGCTAACGGGAGGCGCCGGCTAGCCTGCTGCGGAGCTCTTCGAACCAGTTCACCACGACCTCGATTCGAGTGATCGGCGGCTGCTCTTTCTCCGAGACGAGCAGGAGGCGCCCGTTGGGCGCGGCGTCGTAGTTGCGGCCCATGACGAAATCGCCGAGGAGCTTCCCCTCGAAGAGCGAGACCGGCCTGCCGAAGCCCGGAGCAGGCCCCCGCCGGAATGGCGCCGTGAAGACCTTCAGGCCCGCCGGGCTGACACTCCACCTTTTTCTGACTGTCCTTCCGGCCTCGACCAAATGGAGCAGACAAGCTTCTCAGAGCCGGAGTCCTTGACCGCTGCACCCGCCCGCATAGAGGCTTTGCACCCGATTCTCCTTTTTAAAGACCGGTCCGCCGGGCTTTGCGGCCGGAGGGCGAACGGATGTCATGGAAGCCGCGTTGCGCGGCGGCGTGCTTGTCTCTTTCTCTCGCGACGGCGGTCGCGCCGATCGCGGGGGCACAGGTTCTGCCCCCCGGATTCCGAGACTCGGTGGTCTTTTCGGGACTCACCCAGCCGACGGCGATCGCCTTCTCTCCCGACGGCCGCGTCTTCGTCGCGGAGAAGGGGGGGCGGATCAAGGTCTTCGCGAGTCTCACGGCGACGACCCCGACGCTCTTTGCCGATCTCTCGACGAAGGTCTACAACTACTGGGATCGGGGGCTGCTGGGGCTGGCCCTCGACCCCGGTTTTCCGGGCAAGCCGTACGTCTACGTCCTCTACGCGTACGACGGCGACGTCGGCGGCGCTGCGCCGAAGTGGGGGACGGCGGCAGTTCTGTCCGACCCGTGCCCGACGCCGCCCGGTGCCACGGGGGACGGCTGCACGGTCACCGGGCGGCTCTCGCGTCTAACGGCCTCCGGCTCGGTCATGACCGGCTCGGAGCTCGTGCTGCTGCACGACTGGTTTCAGCAGTATCCGAGCCATTCCATCGGGAGCGTCCTGTTCGGAAGCGACGGTGCGTTGTACGTTTCGGGCGGCGACGGCGCGAGCTTCAACTGGGCCGACTACGGTCAGGACGGCAACCCCCTGAATCCCGGCGGCGATCCTCCCTCGGGAGTGGGCGGAACGCAGACTCCGCCCACCGCTGAGGGGGGCGCGCTGCGCTCTCAAGACCTGCGCAGCACCGGCGACCCGGTCGGTCTTGCCGGCACGCTGATTCGAATCGATCCGGCCACAGGTGCGGGGTTCGCGGGCAACCCGCTCTCGGGGAGCGCCGATCCGAACGCGCGGCGGATCCTGGCAGTCGGCCTGCGCAATCCTTTCCGGATGACCACGCGTCCGGGCACGAGCGAGATCTGGATCGGAGACGTGGGGTGGACCACGTGGGAGGAAATCAACCGGGTCAGGAACGTCTCGACCGTCTGGAACTTTGGCTGGCCCTGCTCTGAGGGGGCCGGCCGCCAGTCGAGCTACGACAGCCTGAACCTCAACCTCTGCGAGGATCTGTACGCCCAGTCCGGGTCGGTCACGCCCCCCGTCCTGGCGTACAACCACGCCGCGAAGGTGGTGGCCAACGAGTCGTGCACGACGGGTAGCTCTTCGGTGAGCGGGCTCGCGTTCTATTCGGCCTCTTCCTACCCGGTCGCGTACCGGGGCGCGCTCTTCTTCTCGGACTATTCGCGCCGGTGCATCTGGGCGATGCTCCCCGGCGCCGGCGGTGACCCGGATCCCGCCAAAGTCCTGACCTTCGTGGCCGGCGCTGGACCGCCGGCGCAGCTGACCGCCGGACCGGGAGGCGACCTCTTCTACGTCGACCTCGGGGGGAAGATCCACCGGATCCAATACCTGACTCCCACGGCGGTTCTGGCGGCAAGCCCCACTTCCGGCAAGGCGCCGCTGGCGGTCTCCTTCGACGCCACGGGCTCGACGCACCCGAGCCTGGGCGAGCCGCTGACCTACTCCTGGGATCTGAACGGGGACGGCGCCTTCGGCGATTCGACCGAGGCTCGGCCGACCTTTACCTACGCGTCGAAGGGCACCTATAACCCCGCGTTGCGCGTGACGGACTACAATTGCGGCTTCGACACCGCGAAAG
>JBOGJK010000516.1:0-3123 GCA_050745345.1 Thermoanaerobaculia bacterium | reverse complement strand
CGCCTGGACAGAACCGAAGCTCGCGGAGGCCTGAACCGGCTCCACGCTCCGGGGCGGGCCGGGGGAAGCGATGCGTCGCACCTCGATCCGGAGCGCGCGCTGCCGGAGGGGAGACGGGAGTCGCGCTTCTCCCTCGACCCCCGTGCGCTCCGGCGTGTTCACGGTTTGCGCTTTACCAGCTCCGGGCACCCCTCGTAGAGCGCCGTGTCCGGAAAGAAGGCGTACCAGCCGAACCAGTAGGCTCGGTGGCCGGCGTAGCGCGGCAGAGGCGAAGCTCCCGCGGCGCTCGGGGCGAGCCTCTCCTCCTCAACGCGGAAGACAGCGCCGTCGGCAGGGTCGACCAGCTGCGACGCGGCAGGCCCCTCCGCGAGCTCCCGGCTCCCGCGCAGGTAGGCGCGCACCGACTGCGACTCCGGCTCGGCGACCAGCACGACGGGCAGCGCGCCGACCCGATCGTTGACGACCCGCTCGGCGAAAAGCGTCTCGAGCGGGTAGGCCTTGGCGGAGGGACCGTTGCGCAGCCCGTACACCCAGGCCTTGGGCTCCAGGGCCGCATCGCGCTTCCAGACGGGAAACATCGTGTCCGGGCTGGCGAAGTAGCGGCCGTAGGCCGCCCCCGCCGAATAGTCGCGGTCGTAACCGGTGTCGGGAGAGACGACCGTGGTCTCCGGGTGCTTCTGCCGCCACTCCTTCCAGGTCGTCACCGTCAGCGGCAGGATCGGGAGCCGGAGGCCGGAGGAGGCAAGCGGCCCGCCCACGGGCTCCCCCGTCAGGTTGCTCCAGAGGGACCACGTCTCTTCGTCGTACATGAGCTTGTTGGATCGGTAGAGGAGGCCCGAGGAGCCGAACACGAGTGTCCTGCCGTCGGGAAGGCGCGTCGCATAGGCGATCGCCGCGCCGCAGAGCGTGCAGTAGGAGAGGGCGAAGGCCTGTCGACCGACCGTGTCGTTGGCCATCTCGTGCCAGTCGAGGATGCGCTGCGGGTAGGCGCGATACTGCCCGCCGAAGCCGACGCCGAAGACCGTCTCGGAATCCTCGAGGAAGGAGGCCTCGTGCGCCCCGACCGCCCTCGGGTTCTTCAGGGCCGGGATGCCGTCCTTCTTGACACCCCCCCAGACGATCTCTTCGGGACGGACGGTCAGAGGACGCGACGGATCGAGGAACTTCCCGAAGGAGGGATCGATGCGCGAGAAGAGGGCCGCCTTCCAGGCGCGGTACCCCTCGTGCGGCCGGATCTGATCGTGCCCGCCCAGGTACTCGACCCAATAGCGGTGCCGCGAGCCCAGACGCTCTCCCGAGAGCCCTTCCAGACAGGCCACGACGTCGGGGCGCGAGGCCGGCCCCGCGAAGAAGAGGGCGTCCGTCAGGGCCGCCAGCAGCGAGCGGTCGTTCGAGGCGAGGATCCCCGCGCGGGCGGTCGACCGCCGCGCCTCGTCCTCCGAGAGGAGCCGGGCCAGCAGGTCGCGCGCCCTCTCGGGATCGAGGGCTTCGGACGCCGCGGGGGCCGCCGCGAGCAGGCCCAGGAGCAGTGCCAGAAGGCTGTTGAAGAATGGACGCGGGTGTGGTGTCTGGCCTCTCGCCGTACGCGGGCCGGCACCATGCCGGTGAGTTACTGCTAGGATGCGCGCCATGCAGCTTCCGCGAGAAATCTACCTCCACCGCCTCGAAACGATGCGCCGGTCCCTCGCCTCGGTCCCGGCCGACGGGCTCTACGCGACACCGTCCTCGAACCTCTACTATCTGACGGGCATCGACTTCCACCGGAGCGAGCGGCTGACGGCGCTGTTTCTCTTCCGCGACGCACAGCCCGTGGTGATCTGTCCCGCCTTCGAGGAGACGCGCCTGCGGGGGATGTCCGCCGTCGAGCGCGTGGTGACCTGGGAAGAGACCGAGGACCCCTTCCGGAAGGCCGCAGGGCTTCTGCCCGCCTCCTCGGGCACGCTCGCGGTCGAGCCCTCGACGGCTTACGATGACGTCGAGCGCCTCCTGCTCCGAAGGCCGGGATGGAAGCCGGTCTCCGCCGGGACCGTCTTCGGGGCGATGCGGATGGTCAAGACGCCCGAAGAGATCGAGGCCATGCGGCGCGCCATCGCCCTGGCCGTCGGGCGCTTCCGGAAGGCGTTTGCCGCGCTGGCCCCCGGGTCCGTCGAGTCGGAGATCGCGGCCCTCTTCGGCGGCGAGAACGTGGTGCAGTTCGGCCCCTCCTCCGCCCTGCCGCACGGCGCCTCGAGCGCCCGCGCCCTGGCGCGCGACGAGGCGGTCTTGATCGACGCCTGGGACCGCCCCGAGGGGTACTACTACGACATCACGCGCTCGACCTTCTTCGGCAAGCCCACCGACGAGTACCGCAAGATCTGGTCGATCGTGCTCGACGCCCAGACGGCGGCGATCGAGAAGGCGGCGCCCGGGGTGCCATGCTTCGAGGTGGACGCGGCCGCGCGGCGGGTGATCGCGACGGCGGGCTACGGCCGGTACTTCACGCACCGGTTGGGGCACGGCCTCGGCATCGATGTGCATGAGCCGCCCTACATGGTGGGGCACGACCGAACCATCCTCGAGCCGGGAATGACCTTCACCTCGGAGCCGGGCATCTACCTGCCCGGCCGCTTCGGCGTGCGCATCGAGGACGATGTCCTCGTGACGGAGAAGGGAGCAGAGTCCCTCTCGCCGCGGGTGTCCCGGCTGGAGCCGCTCGCGGCGTAGGGCGCCGCTTCGCGTGCCCGGTGCGCGGATGAAGCGACTGCCGGCAGCCGCGCTGCTCCTCGCCGCGGTTCTCCCCCTCGAAGCGCAAGTCCCCGCCCCCGACCTCGAGGAGTCGGCCGAAGTCGCCCACCGCGCCGCGGCCGCCGCCCTGCGCGGCCAGAACCGCGTCCTCTTCGAGGCACTCAACATCGATCGGATTCTGGAGCGCCGCCTGGGCGGCGAGGTCTGGGAGCGTCTGACGCCGCGTCAGCGCGAGCCGCTGCGGGAGATGGTCCGTCAGACCTTCGGCGCCGCGCTCTCGCCCGCTCGCTCGACCCCCGGCGAGATCGCGTGGTCCTCCGCCCGCGAGGAAGCCCCCGGGGTGGCGGTGCTCCTCGGGATCCGCTACGGAGACCGGTGGGTGAAGACACGCTGGTCGCT
>JBOGJK010000515.1:0-12501 GCA_050745345.1 Thermoanaerobaculia bacterium | reverse complement strand
GCCTTGGAAAGCCTAGATCGGCAAAGACTTGTGGAGCGGCTCGAAAGGCTCCTCGCGGAGACGGGTCGGCGCTGGCCTGTCCTGCTCGAGGTCAACCTGGGCGGCGAGGCCTCGAAGTCGGGCGTCGCGCCGGACGATCTCGAGGCGTTGACCTCCGCGGCGCTGTCCGCCCGGCACCTCGAGGTGCGCGGCTTGATGGCGGTGCCCCCGTTCGATCCGGACCCGGAGCGCGCCCGCCCCTACTTCCGCCGGCTCCGGCAGCTGCGCGACCGGATGGCCGAACGCTTCGGCCGCGCCTTCCCCGAGCTCTCGATGGGCATGAGCCACGATTTCGGCGTCGCCGTCGAGGAGGGAGCCACCGAAGTCCGCCTCGGAACCGCCCTCTTCGGGCCGCGGGAGGCGGCGTGAACGTCGGGGGATCGGCTACGGGGGCGGTCTTCGACGTTCTGTTGTTCGCCTTGAACGCACTCCAGTGGATCGTCATCATCGCCGCGCTCGTCTCCTGGGTGAGCCCCGATCCCCGCAACCCGATCGTGCGTTTCCTCTACGCCACCACGGAGCCCCTCTTCCGCCCGTTCCGCCGGCTGCTCCCCCCCCCGCGCACGGGAGGGATCGATCTGTCTCCCCTCTTCGTGATCCTCGCCATTTTTCTGCTCTCCCGATTCCTCGCGCGGCTGGCGGTGTCGGCCGCCTCCTAGGGAAAGATCGAAGGAGGTTCCATGCCCCGCTTGACGCCACTCGAGATTCAGAAGCACGAGTTCTCCCGCAAATGGAAGGGCCTCGACCCCGTCGAGGTGGAGTCCTTTCTCGCCATGATCGCCGAAGAGGTGGAGGAGGTCGCGCGCTCGAACGCCGAGCTGGAAAACCGCGCGCGCCACCTCCTCGAGGAGAACGAGGAGCACCGGGAGCGGGAACGGATCCTGAAGGCCACGCTCTTGACGGCGCAGCGCGCTTCCGAGGACATCCGCACGACCGCGCAGAAGGACGCCGAGCGGATCGTCCAGGAGGCCCAGGAGGCGGGCGAACGGCTGACGCACAGCGCCCTCCAGCGCTCGGCGGAGATCGAGAAGGCAATCCACGAGCTGAAGATCCAGCGGGCGAACTTCCGGCTCCAGCTCCAGAAGATGATCGAGCTCTTCCACCAGGTCCTCAGCTTCGACCGCGAAGAGGACGACAGGGACCGTCCGCTCTCCTACCTGACGCGGAAGGCCGAGAAGGAAGAGGGCGCTGGATAGAGACTCCCTCTCCCTTCGGGAGAGGGACGGTGTGACGATCGAGCCAAAGCCGTCGCAGAAGTTCGAGCCTCTCCCCTCCCTCGAGATCCGCAACGCCGCCTCGCTCGCAACTCCGCTCGGCCGGGCGGCGCGGCGCGGCTCCGAGCAGGGAGAGATCCAGCGGATCCGCGGGGCGGCCCTGCGCGCCGAGAACGGCGTGCTCGTCTTCGTCGGGACCGAGGAGGAGTACCGCCGCCGCTATGAGGGCGCTCCCGCCGCCGTCTCGATCGACGCGTCGGGCAAGACGCTGCTTCCCGGCTTCGTGGACGCCCACACGCATCCGGTCTGGGCGGGAGACCGGGGTGTGGAGATCGGGCGGCGCCTTTCGGGCGAGAGCTACGCCGCAATCGCCGCGCAGGGGGGCGGCATCAACGCCACCGTGCGGGCCACGCGGGAGGCTTCGAGCGAGGAGCTCGCGCGCCTCGTGCGGGAACGGCTCACGAGGATGCAGGCCCACGGCACCACGACGGTCGAAGCGAAATCCGGCTACGGGCTGACCCCCGCGGAGGAGATCCGGTCGCTCGAGGTGCTCGCCGGGGCGGCGCGGGAGCCGGACCTTCCGCGCCTGGTGCCGACCCTGCTCGCGGCCCACGAGATTCCCCCCGAGTACCGGTCCCGGCGCGCCGAGTGGGTCCGCGTGATCGCCGAGGAGATCGTGGCCGAGGCGGCGCGGCGGGGCCTCGCGCGCTTCTGCGACGTCTTCTGCGACGAAGGGGTCTTCACGGTGGACGAGTCCCAGACGATCCTGGAGGCCGCGCGGCGGGCGGGGCTCGGACTGCGGATCCATGCCGACGAGCTCGCCCGCTCGGGAGGGGCGTTCCTCGCCGCCGAGCTGCGCGCCGCCTCGGCGGACCACCTGCTCTGCATCGGCGATGAGGAAGTGGCGGCCCTCGCGCGAGCGGGGACCGTGGCGGTGCTGCTGCCCGGCACGGCCTGGTGGATGCGGTCGCAACGGGCGCCGGCGCGGGCCCTCATCTCGGCCGGCGTGCCGGTCGCCGTGGCCACCGATTCGAACCCCGGCACCTGCCTGACCGAGTCGCTCCCGGCGGTCGCGGCACACGCGTGCCTCGACTCGGGCCTCACCGTCGAGGAGACCCTCACCGCGATCACGTTGAACGCGGCCGCTTCGCTCGGGCTCGCCGCCGAGACTGGATCGCTCGAGCCCGGAAAGTCCGCCGACGCTGTCTGGATCGACGCGCCGGAGGACCGGCACCTCATCTATCATTGGGGTGTCAACCTGGTCGCCGGCGTGGTCTGCCGCGGCCGCGTCGTGAAGGCGCCATGACCGACTTCTCGAGCCTGTCTCAGGCCGATTTCCTCGGGGCGCTCGCCTCGGAGGCCCCCACTCCGGGCGGCGGCACCGCGGCGGCCGTGGCGGGCGGGATGGGCGCGGCGCTGACCGAGATGGTCGTTGCCCTGACGCTCTCGAAGGAGAAGTTCGCCTCGGCCCACGCGGCCGTGCGCCCGATCGCGGAGGCCGCCCGCGCGGCGCGCGAAGAGATGATGCGTCTCGCTCGCGAGGACTCGGATGCCTACGACGAAGTCGTCGCGGCGCGGCGGCTGCCCAAGGAGAGCCCGGAGCAGAAGGCCGAGCGCCGGGGGCGCCTCGACGCGGCCAACCGGCGCGCCACCGAGGTGCCGATGCGGACCGCGCGGGCCGCGGTGCGGCTGCTCGCGGCCCTGCCGGAGCTGGTCGAAAAGGGAAACCCCAGCGCGGCCTCCGACGCGGGCTCGGCCGCGTTGCTACTCGAGGCGGCGGCCGAGGCGGCGCTCTTGAACGTCGGGATCAACCTCTCCGGCATCGCCGACGCGGAGTTCGTCGGGCAGATGCAGCGGGAGACGGCCGACCTCCAGACCGAGGCGCAGCGGCTTCGCGACCAGGTGCTCGCGGCAGTGCGCCGAACCTTTTGATCGTGAACCGTAAACCGGAAACCGAAGCTCTCCCCTCGGTTCACGGTTTACGGTTCCCGGTTCACGAGAAAGAACCCAAGCCAAACCTCCCTCATCAGTTTACGGTTTACGGTTCCCGGTTCACGAGAAAGAACTCAAGCCGAACCTCTCTCCTCGGTTTACGGTTTACGGTTTACGGTTCACGAGAAAGGACTTAACGACCCCAGCTGATCTCACCTGTTTTCACTTGACTTGGGCTTGCCCGTTTGGTATTTTTGTAGTGTTCAATCGCGCGACTCCGGAAACGGGTCGCGCGTTTTCTTTTCGCAGCCCTCCCCTCCGCCAGCCAACCTTCTCACGCGCCTCCGCTTGCGAGCGCAACGCCCGGCCAGAGGCGGCGCGCTCGCGCGGCGCCTGCGGGCCGATCGCCGCGTCAATGGCGCGTTCCGGCCTTCTGCGGGCCCTCTCGAGCCCCGCCGTAGAATCGCCCCGATGGCCCAGGCCCGCCCCACGCTGTACCTCGTCGATGCGATGTCCAACATCCACCGCGCCTACCACGCCATCCAGCGGCTCTCCACCTCGGGGGGGCGGCCGACCAACGCGGTCTACGGCTTCGTCACGATCCTGCGAAAGATGCTGCGCGAGCGGCAGCCCGATTACCTGGCTGTCGCCTGGGACGGCCCGGAGCGGACCGCACGGCACGAGGCCTACGCCGCCTACAAGGCCCACCGCCCCGCGATGGCCGAGGACCTCGCATCGCAGCTGCCCGAGATCCGCCGCGTTCTGGACGCCTACCGGATCCCGGTGCTGGAGCTGCCCGGCTACGAAGCCGACGACGTCATCGGCACGCTCGCGGCCAAGGGGGCCGCGGCGGGTCTCGACGTCGTCATCGTGACCGCCGACAAGGACATGCTGCAGCTGGTGGGCCCCGCGGTGCGCGTCTTCCACACCGGCCGCGAGATCCTTCTGGACGAAGCCGGCGTGCGTGACTTCTTCGGCGTCGAGCCCCGGCAGGTCGCCGACGTGCTGGCCTTGATGGGAGACAGTGTCGACAACATCCCCGGGGTGCCCGGAGTCGGCCAGGTCACGGCGAAGAAGTGGATCTCCTCCTACGGCAGCCTCGAGAAGCTCCTGGAGAGGATGGGAGAGATCCCGGGCAAGGTCGGCGAGAGCCTACGCCAGCACCGGGAGGACGCCCTCCTCTCGCGGCGCCTCGCCGAGATTCCGACCGGTCTGCCGATCGAGCTCGACGTGGAGCGGCTGCGGCGCTGTCCGCCGGACCTCGAGAAGTTGAAAGAGATCTTTTCGGAGCTCGAGTTCCAGTCGCTCGCCGCGGAGATCCGGCGAGAGGCGACTGTACCGCCTTCGGCCCCTTCACGGCGACTGACGCCGCAAGAGGAGTACTCGCTCTCGCCCGCCGGGCCGCTCGGGCTGGCGCTGCTGACCCGGGACGGCCAGGTCCTGCTCGCCCTCTCCGACGGGTCCTCGACCGAGATCGCCGAGGAGGCGTCCGGGCGGATCGCCGCGCGCTGGCAGCTGCTCGACCGGCCGGGCCTCCCGATCGCAACAGCCGACGGCAAGCCGCTCGACGCCCTGCTCGCGCGCGGCGGCGGCGCCGTCGCAGGCGAGGTCTTCGACGTCGGCCTCGCCCAGTACGTGCTCGCCCCCGGAGTCGCGAGCCCCGAGATCGACGCCATCGCCTTTCACCGCCTGGGACAGACGCTCCTCTCGGACCGGGAGGCCGGTGTGGTCAACGGCGCGCTTCCCGCGGGCTACGAGATCGGCAGCGCCGACCGGTGGCTGGCCGAGCGCGCGGTGGTCTGCGTCGCGCTCGCCCCCGCGCTCGCCTCGGAGCTCTCGCGGCGGCCGGAGCTCGAGAAGATCTACCGCGAGATCGAGCGCCCCCTGACCCCGGTCCTCGCTCGGATGGAGATCGCGGGTGTCGCGATCGACTCGCCGTTTCTGCGCGAGGCCTCCGCGCGCATGGAGAGGGAGTTGCGGGAGCTCGAGCGCAAGATCTGGGCCGAAGCGGGCGAGGAGTTCAACGTCAACTCCCCGGTCAAGCTCGGGCAGATCCTCTTCGAGAAGCTCGGCTACCCGGTCCTCAAGAAAACCGCCAAGACGAAATCCTCCTCGACCGGCGTCGAGGTCTTAAACGAGCTCGCCCAGCGAGGCTACGCGCTGCCAAAGCTCGTCCTCGAGTTCCGCGAGATCGCAAAGTTGAAGGGGACGTACGTGGACGCCCTGCCGCAGCTCGCCGACGCCGGCGGGAGGGTCCACACCTCTTTCCGGCAGACGGTCGCGGCCACGGGCCGCCTCTCCTCTTCCGATCCCAACCTGCAGAACATCCCGATCCGAACCGCGGCCGGCCGCGAGATCCGCCGCGCCTTCGTCGCGCCGCCCGGCCGGAAGCTCGTCGTGGCCGACTACTCCCAGATCGAGCTGCGGATCCTGGCGCACCTGTCGGGCGACCAGAACCTGATCGACGCGTTCGAGCGGGGAGACGACATCCATCGCGCCACCGCGGCCCGCATCTTCAACGTCGCGCCCGACCTCGTCAGCTCCGAGATGCGCTTCGCGGCGAAACGGATCAACTTCGCGCTGCTCTACGGGATGGCGGCCTTCACCCTCGGCAAGGACCTCGGCGTCTCGACCTCCGAGGCGAAGACGTACGTCGACTCCTACTTCGCGCAGTTCCCGAAGGTGCGCGGGTGCCTGGACGGCATCCTCGAGGAGGCGCGGCGCACCCGCGAGGTCCGCACGATCTTCGGGCGGGTGCGGCCGATCCCCGACATCACCGCCTCCAACGGCGCGGTGCGCGGCAACGCCGAGCGGATGGCCTTGAACGCTCCCTTCCAGGGCTCGGCCGCAGACATCATCAAGATCGCGATGGTTCGCCTGGACGAGGCGCTCGGCCGGCGCGGGCTCGCTTTCCGGCTCATCCTCCAGGTTCACGACGAGCTCGTTCTGGAAGCCCCCGACGCCGAGGTCGAGGGAGCCTGCGCCCTCGTGCGCGAGGTAATGGAGGGCGCCGCCTCCCTGAAGGTGCGTCTCTCCGTCGAGGTGGGATCCGGCCAGGACTGGCTGTCGGCGAAGTAGCCGTCAGCCGGCGGCTCTCGGCTTTCGGCGGGCCTCCGCCTCTTGGCCGACAGCGGATAGCGGATGGCTCGTTCGCTATACTTCCGCGAAAGTCATGAGCGAGAGGTTCGGGCTCGCGGCGATGGCCGCGCTCACCGCGGCGCTCGCGGCCGGCCAGAGCGCGTCTCCCCCTCCGACGGCGGCGCCGCCCGGCCCGGCCCTCGAGCCGGTGCAGGTCGCGCCCTCTTCCGTCACGCCGGCTCCCGCTTCCGGCGGGCCCTCCCTCCTCCTTCCGGTGCCGCCCCCGGTGCTGCGCCTGGTTGACCCTCCGGTGATCTCCGTCGAGACGCTCCCGGCGGATAACCCGTTTGCGACGGCGGTCGAGGCGCCCGCGATGACGCCCGTCAAGCCGGTCTCTCCGGACCTCGTCGTCCCGGCCTCGCTCTTCGCGACGTTGCGGGTCGATCCGAAAGGGAAGGTCGTCAGCGCGCGGCGGGCGCGCGATCCGATCCCGTCGCTTTCGGCGCAAACGCAGAACTCGCTCGCGCGCTGGACGTTCGATCCGGGACGAAAGGCGGGGCAGGTGGTCGACGGCTGGGCCTCGGTGCGGCTGGACCTCGCCGTCGAGGTCGATGAGCCGAAGATCGAGCAGCTGCTGCTGACTCCCGTCACGGCGTCGACTCCGATCGCGAAACCCCTGGACTGGGGAAGCGACGCGGCCTGGCTCGCCGGCGTGAAGCCGGGCCCGCCCGTCAACGGGACGATTTCTGCCGACCAGCTCGACACGCCACCCGCTCCGAAGAAGCAGCCGTGGTCCTCCAGCTCCTACAAGGGCCCCTTCTCGGTCCGCTTCTGGGTCCGGATCGCCGGAAACGGCCGGGTCGAGAAGCTCATCCCGATCCAGGCGAGCGATCCGGTGCTCCTCGCCTACTTCCGCAAGGCCCTGGAGAGCTGGCTCTTCCGTCCGGCCCGCGCCGCCGGGGCCGCCGTGGCGAGCTGGAACGAGCTGACCCTCGGCGGGCAGATCTCCTTCGACACCGAGCTCAAGCAGACTGTCTCGCTGCGGCAGTCGTTGTAAAGCGCCTTCGGCGCACGGGATACGAAAGAATGGCAGGCGCCAGACGCGAGCGGCCGGAGAGCGTTCTTCGCTACGTCCTCGGCGCTCTCTACGCCGGCCCCATCCCGCCGGACTTCTCCCGCGTCCGCCTGCGCGCGGGGTTCCTGGCAGGCCTCGCGGCCGCGGCGCTCCGAGCCGAGGCCTTCGTCCTCGGGCGCAACGTCTTGCTCTCCAAGGGCGCGGCCCGTTCGATCGCATCCGGGTCGGAGACGGGCGCACGGCTTCTCGCGCACGAGCTCGCGCACGTCGAGCAGTACCGGCGCCACGGCATCTTCCGGTTCTTGCGCCGGTATCTCTCCGACTACCTGGGCGGACGCGCGCGGGGGCTGCCGCACGGCGAGGCGTACGCCTCGATCGCATTCGAGCGCGAAGCCCAGGAGCGGGCGGCCGCCCTGCGTCCGGCCCTCAGGCCGGAAGGATCTCCCGGCGGTCTCCCACGCGGCGGGTGACCTTCGCCTGGTCGAGGTGCTCGAGCAGCGGGATCGCGAGCCGCCGCGTCAACCCGAACATCTCCTTGAACTCCCCGACGTTCAGAGAAGTCCGGCCGCTCCCCCGCAGGCGGGCGACGACCTCGTCCACGGCCTCGCGCGCCACGAGCCAGCCGCCGGGAAGCCGCGCGAGGTCTCCCTTCTTCGCGAGGTAGCCGAGCAGCCCCTCCACCACCTTCTGCCGGTGTCGGACCCGCTCGGCCACCTCCGCGGGAGAAGGGGGATCGAGCCCGCGCTCCCGGAAGACCGCGACGATGCGCTCCGAGAGCTCCCGCTCGCCCGGCGGGAGGTCCTCCCGCCCCGGGGGCCGCGCCTCCTCTCCGACGATCCGGAAGACGCCGCGCGCCGCGAGCGCGGACTCCAGAGCCTCCGACCAGCGCGGCTCGCCGGACGGCAGCAGGCGCGCGAGCAGCGTGCCGCGCGGCATCCCGACCGAGGCGCCGCCCGCGGAGAGAAACGCCGCAATCTCCGAGGAGGCCCGACCCTCGAGCCTCGCCAGGGCGGTCTCCGCGACGTAGCGGTCCGGGGAGCGCCGGAGGGCGTGAACGCTTCCGGCCGAGAGCGGCGCGGCGAGAGCCGCCCGCACCTCTCCCGCGGAAGCGCCCGCCCGCGCGGCCAGCTCCTCCTGCCCGGCGCCCCGCTCGCGCGCCTGCTCGATCCAGAGGACGCACCGCTGCGAGAGATCTCCCCGCTCGAGGCGCTCCAGACGTTGCCCCTCTTGCGCGCGGCCGCGCGCGACCGCCGGCCACAGCGGATCCAGGACGACTCCCCCGCCGACCGTCTCGACGGGAGACAGCCGCCGCAGCACGAAGCGGTCGCCGGGTACCGCGGCAACCGGGGCGGAGAGCGCAAGCTGCGCCCGAGCCGAGCCGCCTGGCGGGAGCTCGGCCGCGTCGAGCAGCCGCAGGCGCGCCCGGGCCTGCGATGAGAGGTGGTGGAAAAAGAAACGGTCGCCGGAGTGCGCCCGGGGGGCCGAGACGAGCAGATCCACGCGCGCCGTCACGAGCGCGCTGACGGCGAAGGCTCCCGGTGTCGCGAGCGCCTTTCCGCGCGCGAGGTCCGGCAGCTCCACGCCCGCCAGGTTGGCGCTCACCCGCTCACCGGCCCGAGCCTCCGCGGTCTCGCGGCCGTGCACCTCCAGACGCCGCACGCGAACCGGCCGCCGCTCCGGGAGAAGCTCGAGCCTCTGCTCCCTCGAGATCGTGCCCGAAACGAGGCTTCCCGTGACGACCGGCCCGAACCCCGCCACGAGAAACGCGCGGTCGATCGGGAGCCGGACCGCGCGGGCGGCGCGCGCCTCTTCGACTTCGGGTCTCGCGAGGGAGAGCAGCGCCTCGCGCAGCGCCCCGAGTCCCTCCCCGGTCCGGGAGGAGACCGGAACCACCGGCGCCCCCTCGAGAAAGGAGCCGCGCGCGAGGTCTGCGACGTCTTCCAGGGTCACCCCGACGAGTTCGGCGCCGACGCGGTCGATCTTCGTCACGGCCACCACCCCCCGCTCGATGCCGAGCATCCGCACGATCTCGAAGTGCTCGCGCGTCTGCGGCATCACCGACTCGTCGGCCGCGACGACGAGCAGGACCGCGTCGATCCCGCCCGCGCCCGCCAGCATGTTGCGGACGAACCTCTCGTGGCCCGGCACGTCGACGAAGGAGACGCGCACGCCCTCCCACTCCGCGTGGGCGAAGCCGAGGTCGATCGTGATCCCGCGTCGCTTCTCCTCCGGAAGGCGGTCGGCGTCGATGCCGGTCAGCGCCTTGACGAGCGCGGTCTTTCCATGGTCGATGTGGCCGGCCGTCCCGACGAGGAAGCGCTTCACGATAAGACGTTAACCGAAAACCGTAAACCGTGAACCGATGCCGCGCTCGGCTGGCTTCCGGTTCACGGTTCACGGTTCACGGTCCACGCCCAGAAGGGCGGTGATAGCTTTCCCTCATGCTGTCGCGCATCGAGGCCGACCTGAAGACCGCGCTCAAGGCGGGGGAGAAGCGCCGGGTCTCGACACTGCGTCTGCTCCTCTCGGCCCTGAAGAATGAGCGCATTCAGGCGCAGCGAGAGCTGACCGACGAGGAGATCGAAGCGGCGATCCGGCGCGCCGTCAAGCAGCGCCGCGAGGCGATCGAGCAGTACGAGCGGGGCGGGCGCAAGGACCTCGTGGACGCGGAGACCGAGGAGCTCGCCATCCTGCAGGCTTATCTGCCGCAGGAGCTTACGGAGGCGGAGGTCGAGCGGGCCGTCCGCGCCGTCATGGCGGAGAAGGGCCTCTCTTCCCCCAGGGACGTCGGCCTCGTCATGAAGGAGCTGATGGCGCGCTACCGCGGCCGGATCGACGGGAAGCGGGCGCAGGAGACCGCCCGCCGCCTGCTGTCGTGAGCGGCGGCCCGGGACCCCGGGAGATCGAGGTCAAGCTTCCGGCCGCGGACCTCGAGGAAGTCCGGCGCCGCCTGCGCGAGCGCGGCGGCACACTCGAGAGGGCGCGCCACTCGGAATCCAACGACCTCTACGACGACCCCGGCGGAAGGCTGCTCGCGGCCGGCTGCGCGCTGCGGCTGCGCCGCACCGAGGGCGAGAGCCGGCTCACCTTCAAGGGCCCCGCCCGCTTCGAGCAGGGCATACGCAGCCGCGAGGAACGGGAGACGACCGTCGGCGACGCCGGCGAGGCCGCGGCCATCCTGGCGCGGCTCGGGCTCACGCGCCGGTTTCGCTACGAGAAGCGGCGCGAAGAGTGGCGCCTTCTCGAGTGCGCGGTGGCTCTCGACGAGACGCCGATCGGCGACTTCGTCGAGATCGAAGGCGACCCCGCGGCGATTCGGAAGGCCCTCGCCGCCCTGGAGCTCGACTTCGCCTCGGCCCTTCCCTACTCCTACGCGCACCTCTATGCGCTCAAGCGCAAAGAGAACCCGGCATTGCCGTCCGACATGGTGTTCGAGTCGCGGTGAGGCCCGGTCGAAATCTCGGTGGCCATAGACCTTGTCGTGAACCGTAAACCGTTAACCGTGAACCGGGGCCTCGGTTTTCGGCTCACGGTTCACGGTTCACGCCTCCCATGAGGGCCTTCCTCCTCGCGGCGGGGCGGGGCGAGCGGTTCCTCCCCGTCACCGAGGCGATCCCCAAGCCGCTCTTCCCCTTTCTGAACGTTCCGCTGCTTTGCGCCCACCTCGAGCGGCTGCGGCGGGCGGGGATTGGCGAGGCGGGCGTCAACCTCCATCACCTGGGCGACCAGATTGAGCGCCGCCTCCGCGAGCATGCGGGCGAGTTTCCGCAGCTCCAGTTCTTCTGGGAACCACGCATCCTCGGCACGGCGGGAGCGCTGCGCAACGCCCGGGCGTGGCTCGAAGGCGAGGACTTCCTGGTCGTCAACGCGGACGCCGCCATCGCGTTCGACGCCCGGGCGCTCTACGCCCGCCACCGGGAGACGCGCGCCGCGGCGACCCTGCTCGTCGTCGAGAACCGGGAGCCCGGCCGTTACACGCCGCTGCAGGCCGAAGGGGACCAGATCACGCGCTTCGGCGGCATAGGCCCAGCCCCGCTGCTCTACACGGGGGTCTGCGCCCTTTCGCCCGACCTGTTGCGGCGCATTCCCCCTGGCGAGGCCTCGCTGCGCTTCGACCTGTGGGAGCCGCTGCTCGCGGAAGGCCGGCGCCGGATCGGCTTTGTCCGGCACGAGGGCGCCTTCGCCGATCTCGGCCGCCCGCGCGATTTTCTCCGCGCGACGCTCGAAGCGCTCGCGGGGGCTTTCCCCCTGCCGCCGGGGGGCGGGGCCTTCGACCGCGCTTCCCGCGTGTTGGCCTTCGAGCAGCCCGCCGGCGCCGAGACCTCGGTGTGCGTGCTCGGACACGGCCCCATCGGGGCCGGCGCCCGCATTTCCGAAAGCGCCGTGTGGGACGGGGTCGAGATCGGCCGCGGCGCGAGGCTCTCCCGGTGTCTGGCCGCCGGCGGCGTCGTCGCGGCCGGCGCGGCGCACGAGGACGTCCTTCTCTGGGCACGAGCGGGCGAGCCCGCCTCCGCGATCCCCCTGGCGTAGGGGGCGGCGGACGCGGTCTCTGCCCAGCACGAACTTCACTTTGTCCACTGCCGGTCCCCGCGGCGGTAGTAGAGCGTGCGGATCTTCCCCGTCCTTCCGTAGACGCGCACGACTCCCATCCGGTCCCGGCCGTCCCACAGGTAGATCGATCCCGGTGTCGATTCCCCCACCGCCGAGAAGGAGCAGATGTCGGAGACATTGAAACGGATCGGGTCGTCGAGCTCCGAGAGCCTCCGTCCCGACCCATCCGGGTCCGGCACGGCGGCCCCGGTCATGATCCCCGGCCGGACGTCGTTGCGCCCCCAGGTGACCAGGACCCCGATCGGGCGGTCGGCGCCGCTCGCGATGTCGGCGCTGCGCACCCCGTTGCCGTTGCCGTCCCCGTAGAGGGCCCACTCGGCGCGGCCCGCGCGCATGCGGTACTTCAAACCCACGTTGACCCCCTGTGTCAGCGCGTACATCCGCGCCCGGTACAGCGCCGCGCCGACTTCCGCGGCGGCCGAGCGGATCGAGACCACCGAACGCAGATGCGCGACCCCCGTGCCGGCCGCCGCGCCGAGCGCGACAAGGACCGCGAGGACCCCCAGCAGCTCGACCGCCGAGAGGCCCGCGCAGGGGGGGAGAGGCCCGGGG
>JBOGJK010000514.1:0-1544 GCA_050745345.1 Thermoanaerobaculia bacterium | reverse complement strand
CCTCATCCAGCCCCACCTTCGGCTCCCAGCCGAGGAGCCGGCGGGCCCGTTGGATCGAGGGGACGCGCGTCAGGATGTCCTGATACCCCTCGCCGTAGTAGTCGCCGGAGGAGACGTCGAGCAGCCGCGTCTGGCGGGCCTTCGGGCCGAAGGCCGGGTGCGCGGCGACCGTCTCGACGAGCTTCTCGGCGAGCTCCCGCACCGAGAGGTCGTTTGCCGGGTTGCCGACATTGAAGATGCCGCCGTCGGCCGCGCCCTTCTCGTTCTCGAGGATCTTCATCAGGCAGTCGATCCCGTCGGAGATGTAGGTGAAGGAGCGCCGCTGCGATCCCCCGTCCACGAGCTTGATCGGCTCGCCGTACAGGACGTTGTGGAGAAACTGCGTCAGCACGCGGCTGGAGCCCTCCTTGGGCGAGTCGATGTCGTCTAAGTGCGGGCCGATCCAGTTGAAGGGGCGGAAGAGCGTGAAGGCGAGCCCCTCCGCCTCTCCATACGCCCAGATCACGCGGTCGAGCAACTGCTTCGAGCAGGAGTAGATCCACCGCTGCTTGCGGATCGGGCCGTAGACGAGGGTCGAGGACTCCTCGTCGAACTCCCGGTCGGGACACATGCCGTACACCTCGGAGGTGGAAGGAAAGACGATGCGTTTGCCGTACCGCACCGCCTGCTTGACGATCCGCAGGTTCTCCTCGAAGTCGAGCTCGAAGACGGCGAGCGGCTCCCGGACGTAGGCGGTTGGCGTCGCGATCGCGACCAAGGGCAGCACCACGTCGCACTTCTTGATCTGGTACTCGATCCACTCCTTGTTGATGGCGATGTCGCCTTCCAGGTAAGTGAAGCGCGGGTGTCCCAGAAACGGCGCGATCTTCTCGCTCGCGATGTCGAGCCCCGAGACCCGCCAATCGGTCGTGCTGAGGATCCGTTCGGTCAGGGCGTTGCCGATGAAGCCGTTGACGCCGAGGATCAGGACCCTCACGAAGACACCGCTTCGGAGGAGAAGTGCCGGGCGTCGATCTCGTTCTGCCCCTCGCGCTGGATGCGCAGCACCTCGACGTAGCGGTCGTCGCCGCACGCGACGTAGAGGCGACCCTGCTCGGCGCGAACCTGGCCGGGGAAGTTGTCGTGCGCCCCGAGGTGCGGAAGCCGCGTCCTCCAGATGATCGTCTTGCCGCCGAAGATATCCGTGAAGGCCCCCGGATAGGGGTGCGTCACGGCGCGCACGAGGTTGTGCACCTGCTCGGCCGGGCGCGTCCAGTCGATCCGGCCGTCCTCCGGAGTGCGCCGGGGGAACTTCGTCGCGGCCGCCTCATCCTGCGGCCGCCGCGGCGCGCGGCCCGCCTTCAGCTCCTCGAGGCGCCGCTCGAGGATCTTCACGCCGGCCTGCGTGACGTTCTTCTGCACCTCGAAGGCGGTGTCGTCCGGACCGATCGCGACGGGCTCCTGGTCCACGATGTCGCCGGCGTCGGCCTTCTCCGACATGACGTGCAGCGTCGCCCCGGTCTCCTTCTCGCCGCTGGCGACCACCCAGTTGACCGGCGCCCGCC
>JBOGJK010000513.1:0-2392 GCA_050745345.1 Thermoanaerobaculia bacterium | reverse complement strand
GGCATCTCGGACACGAGCGGCAGGTGGTCGTTGATCCAGACGGTGCCGAATCGCAGGCGCCGCGCGGCGTTCAAGGCGCGGTTGACGTTCGAGGTCCAGACGGAGGCCGAGAGGCCGTAGTCCACGTCGTTGGCCCAGCGCAGCGCCTCCTCGTCGTCGGAGAAGGGGGTCACGGTGATGACGGGGCCAAACACCTCCTTCTTGACGATCTCGTCGGACTGCTGCGCGTCGGCGACGACGGTCGGCTTGTACCAGAAGCCGCGCCCCTCCCCCGCTCCGCCGCCCGTCAATACGGATACGTGGCCGCTCGCCTTCGCGCGCTCGACGAACCCCGAGACGCGCTGCCGGTGCTCGGCCGAGACGAGAGGCCCCATGGCCGTCGCCTCGTCGAAGATGTCCCCCACCGCGACCGATTCGACCGCGGGCACCAGGTCCGCGAGCAGCCGGTCGTAGATGCGCCGGCTGACGTAGAGACGGCAGGCCGCCGTGCAGTCCTGGCCGCTGTTGGCGAAGCCCGCCACCTTGATACCGTTGATGACCAGCTCGGGGTCCGCGTCGTCGAAGATGACGACGGGGGCCTTGCCGCCAAGCTCCAGGTGCACCTTCTTCAACGTCGCGGCGGCGGCGCGAGCGACCTCCTTGCCGGTCGCGACGTCGCCCGTCAGCGAGACCATGTTGACCTTCGGATGGCGCACGAGTCCCGCGCCCACCGGCTCCCCGTGCCCCGTGATGACGTTGAGGACGCCCGGGGGGAAAATGTCGGCCGCGAGCTCTGCCAGGCGCAGCGCCGTCAGGGGCGTCTGCTCGGAAGGCTTCAGAACCACCGTATTGCCCGCCGCCAGAGCCGGCCCGATCTTCCAGATCGCCATCATGAGCGGGTAGTTCCAGGGGACAACGGAGCCGACGACCCCCACCGGCTCCCGGCGGATCATGCTGGTGTAGCCGGCCAGATACTCGCCCGCGGCCTTCCCCTCCAGGCAGCGGCACGCCCCGGCGAAGAAGCGCAGGTTGTCCACCAGGAACGGCACCTCGGAGCGCGCCAGACCAATCGGTTTGCCGACGTTGGAGGCCTCGAGCTTGGCCAGCTCCTCGGCGGCGCCCTCGATGCGGTCGGCGAGCCTCAAGAGCATGAGACTCCGCTCGGCGGGGGTCGAGTCGGACCACTTCCCGAAGGCGGCGGCGGCCGCTTCGACTGCGCGGTCCACGTCCCGCTCCGAGCCCTTCGGCACGCGCGCGATCGTCTCCTCGGTCGCGGGGTTGACGATCGGCTCGTCGCCCCCCTCGACGGCGTCGGCCCAGTCGCCGTTGACGAAATTGCGGTAGTTCTTCATGGCCTGACCCCTAAAAACTGACCCGCGCGCCGAGCCGCAGTGTGCGCGGCTGCTGGAAGGTGTTGCCGAGGCCGTAGTGCCCGTTGCTGGGCTCGGGCAGCTCGTTGTCCGCCTGGTCGAACGCCCAGACCTGGTCGACCTCCATCACCCGCTGGCGGTTCAAGAGGTTGAAGAGGTCCGCCAGGAAGTGGACGGTCACCGGCCCGAGCCGGAGGCCGTAGTCGAAGTGCGCGTCGATCTCGTAGACCTCGGGCGAGCGGCCCTCGCTCCCCCGCGGCGTGATGAAGAGCTCCGGTCCGGCATAGCCGTTCCACCAACCGATCCGGGAGAGGGGGGTGCCGCTCTGGTAATAGCCCGAGACCGACAACGTCAGGCCGAACGGGAAGACATACGCCGTCTGGAGCTTGACCTGGTGCGGCCGGTCGAGCGTCAACTTCCCGTCCGCGTTGACCTGGAACTCCGGATAGTCGAAGTCGTCGGTGATGTTGGGGTTTCGGGCGAAGAAGCCGCCGATCGCGCGGAAGGAGCCGTCGAAGTTTCCCTTGAGGCTCCCGTAGAGGTAGCTCGCAAACAGCATCCAGTTGTCGGCCAGGCGCTTCTGCGCCGTCACCTCGATGCCTCGGAAATAGCGGCGCGCCGGCCCGAAAAGCGGCGCGTCCTGGCAGACGTCCTCGAGGCAGACCTGTGTGGAGAAGCCGGGGTTGAAGAAGGCGTAGTTCTCGCACGCGTCCGGCGGAACGCACCCATCCTCGACCACCCGCCGCAGGCTCCGATAGATGCCTCGCACGCCGACCGCCCAGGTGTCGCCGAACTGCCGCTCGACGCCGACGAGGATCTCGTCGGAGTAGGGCGACCGGATGTCCGGGTCGACATCGTCGACCGCGGTCCCGCGGATCTCGCAGGGCGTGTCCTCGGTGTCGGCTTCGGGATCGCAGGCGAGGTCTGTCGGAGAGAAATTGAACGTCGAGCCGTCGCGCTCGCCGTTCAAGGACCGGACGTTCATGTCCATCGGTATGAGCGGCACGAACTGGCTGTACGAGCCGTACACCTTGGACTTGCCG
>JBOGJK010000512.1:0-1520 GCA_050745345.1 Thermoanaerobaculia bacterium | reverse complement strand
AGGGTCAGCAGGAAACGAACGGCGGGGGAGCGCGCTGGACGGCTCACCCGTTTGGCTCCGTGGCGTCAGGAGCGGGCGGGAGCGCCAGCGAGGACCGATCGTCAGACTTCTTTCGTTTCTTTCGTTATAGGAGAGGGAGAGGTAGTAAATACATATTTCTTCGTTTATTTCGTATTTATAGGTACTCCTTCTCTCTCCCTCTCTCTCTTTGGTACACGAAAGAAACGAAGTTAACGAAGGAAGTCTGGTCACAGCGCGAGCCACCTTTCCGCGGGCCTGCCACGACCCGAGGTGGCGACGCGCTCCGAACGAGCGAGCTTCAGGTCGGCGAGGGTCAGGAGGGCCCGCTCGATGGCTGCGGCGCTGATGTTGCGGCCGAAGAGGGCGGAGATGTCGGTCCGAGCCAGGCCGTCGCTGGCCCGGAGTTCCTTCAGGATTCGGTCTGCGATCGGGTCGCCGAGCAGGTCGCCGAAGATGAGGCTGGCTGAAGTGCTGGCGTAGTCCCAGGACGCTAGGGCCGCCTTGAGGTGTTCGACTTCGATCTCCCGAGAGGAGTCGAGGAGGGCGTAGACGAGCGAGAGACGGGTGACCTGGGCCTCGGCGCGCGAGGTCACGGCACCGAAGAGGCCGGGGTGCTCCGCGGAAAGGGTCTTGTATGCCTCGCGCCAGAGCTGGGCAGCCTCGGGGCTTCGGCGGCGCTCCGGGACGCCCCGCCGTGAGGAGTCGAGCGCCGCGGCAGTGCGCTCGGAAAGGGGAAACAGATCCCGGTCCGTGAGTTGGCCGCCGTCGGGAAGCTCCTTGGATCGCTTCACCTTCAGCCAGAGGAACCTATTGGCGAATCCGTTGTCCGTCTCGGTCGAGTCCATGTGCCGGACGAGCTCCGTCCCCGTGACGTGTCCGATGATGGAGATGTGGGAGCCGGTCGAGCGGATTGGATCCTTACGAGTCATCACGCGCAGATCTCCGGAATCCCAGGCCTGGCGGATGATTCCGGACAGCGAATTACCGTCGCGGCGCATGACGCGAAGCGTGGATGCGAACTCGGGCTCGATCACCAAGAGACGGCGATCGGGCGCGGGCACCGCCGCCTGCCCGGGTCCGGCTGGTACTTCGTCGCGCACGGTCGAGATCAGGCCTTCGCCAGTAGAGAGCCCGTGAACAATCTGGCTCTTCGCCCACTCGGCATCGGCGCCGCTGAGGAGCCGCCGCGCCTGGCCCTCGCTCGTGCCCTTGCGGCCGCGAGACGTTGAGCCAACCGCGACGGCGAAGAGGTTTGCCCGGTGGAGATCCGCACCGACGCGGACGTGGGGCGTGGGGCCCACGGCGTTGCCGAACATGACCAGGAAGTGCGCGAGAACGGCGGCAGGATCGGCCTCGGTGTGGGGGTCGATCGTCCGAACGACGTCGCCGGCGAGACCGTGGAGCGCTTCGTCCCGGAGTACGGGCCAGGGCTCGCCAACGGCCGGGCCGATCGCCCGACTTCCCTCCGCGGCGATCGCCTCTCGTTCCCGAGCTTCGCC
>JBOGJK010000511.1:0-1917 GCA_050745345.1 Thermoanaerobaculia bacterium | reverse complement strand
CCGACCTTCGTCGTCCTGAAACAGCAGAGTGGCTGGACCTACGGCATGCTCGGCAACCACATCTTCTCCTTCGCCGACGCCGGCGGAGGCGCCAGCCGGCCCGACCTCTCCATCACGTTCCTTCAGCCGTTCCTCTCCTTTGCGACCAAGAAGGCGACGACGTTCAGCCTCAACACCGAATCGACCTACGACTGGAAGAACGAGCAATGGACCGTTCCGATCAACGTCTCGGTGTCGCAGCTGGTGAGGCTTGGAAAGCTTCCGGTCAGCTTCGGAATCGGGGGAAAGTACTTCGCCGAGAAGCCGGCCAGCGGGCCGGAGTGGGGGCTGCGCTTCGTCGTCACGCTGCTCTTCCCGAAATAGCGGGAGGACCCGGCAGAGGAGTGGAAACTCCATGCCGGCGGCGGGATCTCCCCGCGCCGGCGGGCGAGTCGGGCTCCCCCCGCCTCGCACGGAGTCCGCCCGGGGGCGCCCGCCGTCGCCGCTCGGAGCCGGCTCCAGGGCGCTCAACTCATGCTCCGGCGCAGATCCAACAGCACGCGGTCCGCGGCGTCCACGCGGACGAGGCCGAAGCGCGGGTACTCGATATCGAGAATGACGTACACGGTGATCGCCATGACGGCCGCGAAGCCGGCGACGTGAACCCAGCTCCGGCGCCTGCTGCGCGCCAGGCCGAAGCCGGCGAGCAGAGAGCTCGCGAGCGCCAGAATGCCGAGCATGACGAAGATGATCGGCGGCGGGTGCATGCGCGTGGCGGTCAGCCTCGTGGTCGTGATGTCGATCATCTGGTTGAGGGAGCCCAGGACGAGCATCGCGCCCTGCGGGTAATCTGACCCGCGCGCGGCGTCCACGGCCTTCGCCCAGATCTCGTTCTGCAGCTTCTGCGAGCGTTCGTACTCCGCCGCCGCGGCCTTGATGTCCGGCAGTCTGCGATACGTCTCCAGCCGTGAGTCCAGATAGCTGCGGAAGAGGTCGCGCAGGACGGGCTGGGCCGGCGCCGGCAGCGTGTCCAGGCGCAACCAGGCGGTTCCGATCGCGTTGGCCTCTTCCGTGATCAGCCGCCGCCGATCGTCGAACCGTGACGCCGCCCCCGAGAACGTGAACGCGATCAACAGGCCGAGCAGGCCGAAGACTGCTCCCTCGATCGCGCCGAGGCCGGCGAGGGTCCCTTCCGGATCACCCGCCAGGCGGCGTTTTCCGATCCGACGCCCCAGCTCGAGCGCCGCCAGCATTCCGAGAAAGAGAGAGCCGGCAATCACCACGGTGGCGACCGTCACACTGCTCATGCGCCTTCCTCCTCGCGGGCCGCCCGCCGCCTCGGAAGACGAGGCTCCGTCCCGCCCTCGCGAAGACTCGACGATAATACGAGTCGCTGCGTGCCCTGCTGCGGATCGGGGCGGCGGGTACGCCGCGCAAGGCGGTCGAGCAGGGACGGCCCGCGGGGCAGAAGCTCGACGGAATGACCTCCGCCTTGGGGGCGCCCGGAACGCAGGTGCAGACGGCCCGCCTGACCGACGCCGTCTGCGCGGCCTGGGGAGGGATCGACGTCCCGGCCAGGAAGCTCGCCGTAATGATCGCGGGACCGTAGCGCGGCGCCTCGACTGTCTCTCCTTCTCCGGCGCGATCCGCGCGGCGTCCCTCAGGGCTCGTTCGAACGTGCCATACTGGGCTCATGAAGGGAAAACGCCGGAGTCGCGCTCTTCTCTCGGCCGCGCTGGCGACGCTGCTCTCCTGCGCTTCTGCCTCCGAGGCGAGCAAGAATCGGGAGCTTGCGCGGACCAAGGGCAAGTTCCAGGTCCGGCTGACGGAGGACTCCGAGTCGGTCATGGGACGCTGCAAGTTCGTTCGGATGCTCAGCCCCAACATGGATCCGGTGGCCCCCCCGACGGACTCGCAGCTTCCCGACTGGCTCCGGGC